>NZ_JAAKNE010000084.1:0-19274 GCF_049170755.1 Aeromonas sp. 604176 | reverse complement strand
GTTACCCTTGAGGTTCGCCTCCCCATCGAATTCGTCAACGACGCCCTCACCTGGCAGCTCCAGCAGGAGCAGGGTGCTGTGTTGTCCGGTCAATTCACCCCCATCGAGGGTGAGCTGGTCGGCGTGGCCGAATTTGAAGAGATGGAGTGCCAGGCCTATCGCGTCACTCTGGATATGGCCCCTGAGCTGGGTTATCACCAGCTGGTGCTGCTGGAAGAGGGCAATGACGAGCCGCTGGCCACCATGCGCCTCATCGTCGCCCCCAAGGCCTGCTACAAACAGGCGCCGATTGCCAATGGCCGCAAGGTATGGGGCCCGAGCGTACAGCTATACTGCCTGCGCAGCCGCCACAACTGGGGTATCGGTGATTTCAGCGATCTGGGCCAGCTGGTCGAGAAAGCCGCAGCCTGGGGTGCCCACTTCGTCGGCCTCAACCCTATCCACGCCCTCTATCCGGCCAATCCGGAGAGCGCCAGTCCCTACAGCCCCTCTTCCCGTCGCTGGCTCAACGTGGCCTATATCAATGTGGAAGCGGTGCCCGAATTCCAGCAGAGCGATCGCCTGAAAGCGGAAGTGGCAAGTCCTGCCTTCCAGCAACATCTGGCCGACCTGCGCGCCAAAGAGAACGTCGATTACACCGGCGTGATCCAGACCAAACTCGGCATGCTGCGTCAGGTGTTCGATGAAGCCACCCTGAGCGCCGAGCGTCAGGCCGCCTTTGATGCCTTCGTGGCCGCCGGTGGCGACAGCCTGCAACAGCAGGCAGCATTTGATGCCCTGCAGGCCCACTTCTATGCCAAAGGCGAAAATGCCTGGGGCTGGCCGGTATGGCCGCAGGAGCTGCGCGATTACCACAACCCTGCCGTTGCCGCCTGGATGGCTGAGCACCTGCAAGATGTCAACTTCTACCTCTATCTGCAGTTCCTGGCCGACGAGCAGCTGGCGCAAGCCGATGCCCGTGCCAAGGCTGCCGGCATGGTGATGGGTATCTACCGGGATCTGGCGGTGGGCGTCTCCGAAGGCTCCACCGAGATCTGGGCCAACCAGGATCTCTACTGCCCGAAAGCCTCGGTCGGTGCGCCGCCCGATATCCTCGGCCCGCTTGGTCAGAACTGGGGCCTGCCCCCGATGAACCCGAACAAGCTGTTTGAAGCGGCCTACCAGCCGATGGTGGACTTGTTCCGTGCCAACATGCGCTCCTGCGGCGCACTGCGTATCGACCACGTGATGGCCTTGCTGCGCCTGTGGTGGGTACCGCCCGGAGCGTCCGCCGCCAAGGGCGCCTACATCTACTATCCGGTCAACGATCTGCTGGGCATTCTGGCCCTCGAATCCCACCGCAATCAGTGCCTGCTGATCGGCGAGGATCTGGGCACCGTGCCGGAGGGGATCGACGTGACCCTGAAAGAGAACGGCGTTCACTCCTACAAGGTGTTCTTCTTCGAACGCTCCAAGGAAGATGGCGGCTTTATCTCCCCGGCGCACTACACCGAGCAGGCGATGTCAGCCCTGACCACCCACGACATGCCGACCCTCAAGGGCTTCTGGCATTGCGACGATCTGGCGCTCGGCCGTCAACTGGGTCTGTATCCGGATGAAGATGTGCTGAAGACTCTGTATGCTGATCGCCACCAGGCCAAACAGCGGATCCTCGACAGCCTGCATGCCCACAAGGTCATCTCTGACAACATCAGTCATGACGTGAACTGGGTCGGCATGAACACCGAACTCAACCACGGTCTGCAGATCCATATGTCCCGCGGCAGCTGTGCCCTGTTCAGTACCCAGCTGGAAGACTGGCTGGAGATGGACAAGCCGGTCAACGTACCGGGCACCAGTTACGAATACCCCAACTGGCGCCGCAAGCTTTCCGCTGATCTGGAAGATATTTTTGCCAATGAGGCACTCAAGGCACTGGCTGGCAAGATGAGCCAAGCCCGTGATGAGGCCAGTCGTTGAGACGCTGTCTCCCACAGCGCTCTCACCTAAATCCACTCCGGCTTCGGCCGGAGTGGATGCTCTGTCATGAAAGGAAATCTCGATGCTCGTTGAACGTTTGGTTGCTGCCCGCTGTTCCGATCCCTTCTCTCACTTAGGCCTGCAGGCCAATCCGGATGGGCCCGGCCTCAAACTGACCGCCTGGTTGCCTGATGCCCTCGAAGTTCGCGTCAAGGATCTCAAGTCGGGCAAAGTCGTTGCCACCCTGGCGCCCACCGATGAATCGGGTCTTTTTGAAACTGTTTTCACCCGCCGCAAAAACTCCTTCCCCTATCAGCTGCTCGCCAGCTACCAAGATGCCACCACCGAGGTCATCGACCCCTATCAGTTTCAGGATGCCGCCTGGGCAGGCCTGGCCGAACTGACCGCCCAGCCGGAAAACCTCTATCACACCCTTGGCGCCCAGCTGCGCACCGTGGAGCATCTTGGCCAGCAGGTGGAAGGGGTGCGTTTTGCGGTCTATGCGCCGAGCGCCACCGCCGTGAGCCTCATCGGCGATTTCAACTTCTGGGATGGCCGCCGCCACCCGATGCAGCGCAGCCTCTGCGGTCACTGGGTGCTGTTTGTGCCGGGCCTCAAGGCCGGGGATCGCTACAAGTTTGAGCTCAAAGACCCCATGGGCAACCGGCTGCCCCACAAGAGCGATCCGGTCGGCTTTTACTGCGAGCAGTATCCGTCGTTCGCCTCCGTGGTCTATGACCACGCCCAGTACCAGTGGCAGGATGCCGAGTGGATTGCCAGCCAGCACAACGACAAACGCGAGCAGCCGCTCTCCATCTATGAGCTGCACGTCGGCTCCTGGAAACGCCACCCCAACGGCGACAGCCTGAGCTGGCGTGAACTGGCAGTGGAGCTGGTCGCCTACGTCAAGGAGATGGAGTACACCCACATCGAGCTGCTGCCTGTCTCCGAGCACCCCTTCAGCGGCTCCTGGGGCTACCAGCCGGTGGGCATGTTCTCCCCCACCAGCCGCTACGGCACCGCTGATGATTTCAAATACTTCGTCGATCAGTGCCACCAGGCCGGGATCGGCATCATTCTGGACTGGGTGCCCGCCCACTTCCCGTCCGATGCCCACGGACTGGCCCGTTTCGACGGCACCCCGCTCTACGAATATGAAGATCCGCGCCGTGGCTGGCACCCGGACTGGAACTCCTACATCTACGACTTCGGCCGCGACACAGTGCGCCAGTTCCTGGTGGCGAGCGCCCTGTTCTGGCTCGACAAGTTCCACATCGACGGCCTGCGGGTGGATGCGGTCGCCTCCATGCTCTATCTGGATTACTCCCGCAACGCCGGTGAATGGGTACCGAACGTCGATGGCGGCAACCACAACTACGAGGCGATCAGCCTGCTCAAGTGGACCAACGAGGAGGTCTACGGCAAGTATCCCCACGCCATGACCATCGCCGAAGAGTCCACCGCCTTTGCCGGTGTCTCCCGCCCCACCTTCCTCGGCGGCCTCGGATTTGGCTTCAAGTGGAATATGGGCTGGATGCACGACACCCTTACCTATATGCAGAAAGAGCCGATCCACCGCCGCTACCACCACAACGACATGACCTTCTCCATGGTTTACCACTATGACGAGAACTTCATCCTGTCGCTCTCCCACGACGAGGTGGTGCACGGCAAGCACTCCATGCTCTACAAGATGCCGGGCGACGAGTGGCAGCAAGCAGCCAACCTGCGGGCCTACATGGGTTTCATGTACGCCCACCCGGGCAAGAAGCTCAACTTCATGGGCACCGAAATCGCTCAGAGCAACGAGTGGAACCACGACGCCCAACTGCCGTGGCATCTGCTGCAATATCCCAAGCATGCCGGTCAACAGCGGCTGATCCACGATCTCAACCACCTCTACCGTCATGAGCCTGCCTTGTATCAGGCCGATTATGAGCAGACCGGCTTCCGCTGGCTGGATCACAACGATGCCGACAACAGCATCTTTGCCTGGCTGCGGGCGGACAAAGAGGGCAAGCAGGCTATTGTGGTCGCTTGCAACTTCACCCCGGTGCCCCGTCTCGAATATCGGATCGGCGTCCCTGCGGCGGGCCACTATCGGGTGGTGCTCAACACCGACAGCGAGTATTACTGGGGTAGTAACTATGATGTAGGTCTGGTGTTCGCTGCCGAGCCGACCCCCTGGCAGGGGATGGCACACAGCATAGTGCTGGATCTGCCGCCGCTGGCGACCTTGTTTATCAAACAGGAGTCTTGATGCTTGTAATGGAAAAAGGGGTGGGCCACCCGCTGGGGGCCCGCCTTGACGAGAACGGTTGCCACTTCTGCGTCTGGGCCCCCCAGTCGGACAAGGTGGAGATCTGCCTGTACGACGAGCAGGAGCAGGAGCTGATGCGGCTGGAGCTGCCCGGCCGCCGTGGCCAGTATCGCTTTGGCTACGTGCGCGGCGTAAAGGCCGGTCAGCGCTACGGCTATCGGGTCTATGGCACCCCGCAGGAGGGGATGCTGTTCGATCCGCAAAAACTGCTCATCGACCCCTACGCCAAGGCGCTCAGTCGTCCCACCTACTGGGATGAAGCCCTCTATCAGGGTGACAGCGCCGGTATGATTGCCAAGTCGGTGGTAGTGGATGACAGCTTTGACTGGCAAGGGGTTGGCAAACCCGGGATCAGTCCAGCCCGCACCATTATCTACGAGACCCACGTCAAGGGCTTTACCAAGCAGCATCCAGGGATCCCCAAAGCGCTGCAGGGCACCTACCTTGGCATCTGTCACCCGCTGGTCATCGAGCACATGAAGAGTCTCGGCATCACCTCGGTGCAGCTGATGCCGGTGGCCGCCTTCATGTCGGAACCGCGACTGGAACAGCTGGGACTGACCAACTACTGGGGCTACAACCCCATCGCCTTCTTCGCCCCGGAGCCGCGCTACAGCACCAGGGCCGACGAGGCGGTGACCGAGTTCAAGACCATGGTGCGCGAGCTGCACCGGGCCGGGCTCGAGGTGATTCTGGATGTGGTCTACAACCACACTGCCGCCTCGGGCTTCGACGGCCCCACCCTCTCGTTCAAGGGCTTTGACAACGCCGGTTACTACGCCTTCGAAGCGGGCCCCCACGGCCCGGACTACACCCGTCATGCCAACGTGACCGGCTGCGGCAACAGCGTCAATCTGGATCACCCAAACACCCTGCGACTGGTGCTCGATGCCCTGCGCTACTGGGTCACCGAGATGCAGGTGGATGGCTTCCGTTTCGATCTGGCGGTGACGCTGGCGCGGGAAGCAGGGGAGTTCGAGCCCATGGGCGCCTTCTTCAAGGCCGTGATGGCCGACCCAGTGCTGTCACAGGTCAAGCTCATCGCAGAACCCTGGGACATCGGTCCCTTCGGCTACCGGCTGGGTCAATTCCCGAGCCAGTGGCAGGAGATCAATGACCGCTACCGCGACACGGTGCGCGCCTTCTGGCGCGGTGATGCGGGCAAGATGGGGGACTTTGCCACCCGCTTGGTAGGCTCGCGGGATATCTTCCCGAAGAACTGGCGCTCGCCTCACAGCAGCGTCAACTACCTCTGCTATCACGACGGTTTCACCCTGGAGGATCTGGTCTCCTACAACCAGCGCCACAATCAGGCCAACGGTGAAGACAATCGGGATGGTCACGGCAACAACCTCTCCTATAACCACGGGGTAGAGGGGCCGACCCTGGATCCGCGGGTCAACAGCCTGCGCCAGCAGCAGAAGCGCAATCTGATTGCCACCCTGCTGCTCTCCCAAGGCACTCCCCACTTCCTCGCCGGCGACGAGATGGGCCGCAGCCAGCTTGGCAACAACAACGCCTACTGTCAGGACAACCAGATCAGCTGGGTCAACTGGCAGTGGCGGCCGGAGGATGAGCGGCTGTTCGCCTTCACCCAGCAGATGATGGCGCTGCGGGCAGAGTCCAGCGTCTTCTCCAACCTGCAACTGAGCGACGACAGTTGGAATGGCACCCCGTCCAGCTGCCATCAGGTCAACTGGTATCACCCGGACGGCCACCAGCTCACCGATCAGGATTGGCACGCCCCCATGGGGCAGGCGTTCGCCATGGATATCGGCATGATCAACTGTGTCGGCGAGCGCTGGTACGTGCTGTTCAACGCCAGCGATTACGACATCCAGTTCCGCCTGCCACCGCCGGGGGAAGGGCTGGAGTGGATCCAGACCATCGACACCGCCACCAACGATGGCCTCCCCTTCCTGCCCGATGACATCAAACGGCAGGTGGCAGTCGGCCGGGCACACTCCCTCAAACTGCTGGAGCGGGTGGCATTGTCCAGCACGGCGGAGGATGCCCAGCCACCGCAGCAGGAAATTCTCCCTGCATCCGGTGAGGAGATGGTTGCCACCTCGATCACAGATACAGGCAAAGCATAAGAGGCATGCTGGAGTCAGCTTTACGGAGCCGCTATGCTGGGCTCCGGTATGGATGGCAAGGAGTCGGTATGAGCAGTAACAATCCGGAACAGTGGCGCAGCAAACTGACCCCCGAGCAGTTTCATGTCTGCTGGGAGAAGGGCACCGAGCGCCCCTACAGCGGCGCCCTGCTCCACAATCGCAAGAGCGGCGACTACCTCTGTGTCTGCTGCAAGAGCGTGCTGTTTCACTCAGGAGCGAAGTTTGACTCCGGCTGCGGCTGGCCCTCGTTCGACAAGGCCATCGAGGGGACGGTGGAGTACACCGAGGACAACAGCCACGGCATGAAGCGGGTGGAGATCACCTGCCGCCAGTGCGGCTCTCACCTCGGTCACGTCTTCCCCGATGGACCGACCGAGACCGGCCAGCGCTACTGCGTCAACAGCCTGAGTCTGGATTTCGAACCCGAGGTCTGAACGGTTTACCCATTGCAATAAAAACGGCGCCTCCGTTATGGAGGCGCCGTTTTTTTATCGGGATTTCACCGGCTTCACGCCAGCAGGATAGCAGCCATCACCAACAGGGCCGCGATGGCCGGCACCGGCAACTTCAACACCCGCAGCAGATAAAAGCCGATGGCCGCCAGCGCAAGATCGGTCGGCGCCAGCACCGCACTCTGCCACACCGGCTGATAGAGGGCCGCCAACAACAAGCCCACCACGGCGGCGTTGATTCCGGTGACGGCCCCCGCCAGACGGGGCCGGGCCAGCCACTGTTGCCAGCAGGGGCCCACCGCCCAGAGCAGCAGAAAACCGGGCACAAACAGCGCCATGGTCGCCAACAGGGCCCCGATCAGCGGCATTTCGGGTTGCAGCTGGGCGCCAAGATAGGTGGCAAGGGTAAACATGGGGCCCGGCACCAACTGGGCCAGGCTGTAACCGGTCAGAAACTGCTGCTCGTTGAGAGTGTGTCCCACGCTCTCTTGCAGTAGCGGCAACACCACATGGCCACCGCCAAACACCAGACTACCGGCGCGATAGAAGTCGGCAACCAGCTGGCCAAGCGGGCTACCGAGCAGCGGCAGACCGATAAAAAGGATGCCAAACATCAGCAGGGTAGGCCAATGAAGCTGACTGCTGGCGGCAGAAGGTAGCTCGGCGGAGGCTGGCACACTACCCGCCCCGCTCTGGCTGCGGGCGCAGATCAACGCCGCTCCCGCCAGCATCAACAGTTGAGTCAGCAGACCGGGCTGCCACCAGAGTGCGGCAGCGGTCACCACCATAATCCCTTGGGTCATTCCAGTGGCACAGAACTGACGACTCATGGTGAACACCGCATCGGCCACCACGATAAGCGCCAGCAGCTTGAGGCCGTGCAAAGCCGCATCGAGCCACAGATTGCTGCCCAGCTGGCCGATGCCGATCGCGGCCGCCAGTAGCAGCAGAAATGAGGGCAGCGTGAAGCCAAGAAAAGCTGAGAGCGCCCCGCCCAGACCGGCGCGATGACGACCGATGGCGAAACCAAGCTGGCTGGAGGCGGGCCCCGGCAGCAGTTGGCACAGCGCCAGCAAGCGGGCAAATTCGGCCTGTGTCAGCCAGCCAAGCCGCTGGACGAAGGTGCGCTGGAAATAGCCGATATGAGCGGCCGGACCACCAAAGCTGATGCAGCCCAGCCATAAAAACTGAATAAATACCTGTCCCACGCTCTTCTCCCTCATCCCTCTTCTCCCGATGGAGAGGGGATATTATGACAGCGCGATGATCGTTTTATGACAATCAGACTGATTAGGCCGACACCATGGGCATATCACCCGGCAAATAGCAGCGTCCCGCCAGCCAGCAGGCGATGGACTGACGGCTGGCGTCGAAATGGGGCTCGGGCAACGCGCGCGGATCGCACCAGACCCAGCCTTCGCACTTCTCCGGCTCCAGCAGTTGCGGCTCACCATCGGCCTTAGCGTGCAGCGTCACCGAGATATAGTGCAGCCCGCTCTCGCGCCATGTCTCCAGATTGTTGGTCACCGCCACCACCTCGGGCCCGTGGATCTCAAGTCCCGTCTCCTCGGCCACCTCGCGGATCGCCGCCGACTCGAAGCTCTCCCCCAACTCCAGATGACCACCCGGGATCGACCAGTAGGGGGCATGGCTCCCTTTGCGTTTGCCAAGCAGCACCTGGCCTTGGGCGTTGGTCAGGATGACGCCGACCCCGACGCGGGGATAGAGAGTGGACATGAAAACGCTCCTTCAATCAGGCAATAAAACGGCCTCACCTTAGGCCCAAGGAGGGCACAGGGCAAGCCCCGGCTGCACGGCACCTGCGGCCGTCAGTGGTCCCCCCCCCTTGCCCCTTAACCGGTTATCACTGATGCTGGGGAGTGAAGCCCGGATGGAGAGGTCATCCCCATCCTCTCAGTCCCCCAACTCGCTCGCCATCGATGATGCCGACGCCTGGCAGGCCATTTGCAAAGATGGCACCCGGGTTCGCGCCGTGGTGGCAGAGGGGATCTGTGGGGATCATCGTGGGGTAGCCATGTGGACGAATAAGCCAAGAGAGGAACGGATGGCAGAAGAAGCCGCCAAATAGTGTGATCTAGACACCATAAAATGACACTGCCGGCCAATTGGCCGGATTTTTTCGCGATCTCGCCAGCACTTTGCCACCTTGTTCATGGTGCGCTCAGTTTTCTGTTCCCATACTGGCCCTACAGTTCCAAAAGAGGAGAGACAAGATGCAAACATCCATCGTCGGGCTCTCCATTCTGTGGGGGCTAGCCAGTTTTGGTGTTCAGGGGGATTTCATCGAGAGCCGTGATTCCGTTGCGCCATCCTGGCAAGCCGAGTCCAGAGTGGAGATGGAAGGTTATCTGATTGAATCGCTTGGCGAAGATCGCTGGCTGTTCGACAACGGCAGCGAGAGCCTGCTGGTCTCCCTGCCCGAAGGGCAGTGGGTGCCGACCGGCGAGCGGCTGCGAGTCAGCGGCGAACCGCAGCAGGAGCAGAGCGGCTGGCTGCTGCAGGTGGAAGACATCAGCCAGGTCAGCGTCTGACCACGGCAGTCGCCCCGTCACCGCGACAGCTAATCCAGACCCGATAACCACGACCGAATAACCAAGAGCGAATAGCAAAAGAGGAGGCCACTGGCCTCCTCTTTCTGTTTATATGAGCGGTTTGCGCGGGCTCACCCCAGATGGTTGAGCGGCAGCGCCGTCTTGTGCTTGATGCGACGCAGCACGAAGCTGGAGCGCACTCCGGTCACCCCCGGAATATGGGTCAGCTTATCCAGCAGGAAGTGCTGATAGTGCTCCATGTCGCGCACCACCACCTTGAGTTGGTAGTCGGCATCATTGCCGGTGATGAGGTCACACTCCAGCACTTCGGGCAACTCGCTGATGGCGCGATCGAAGTTTTCGAACCGCTCGGGCGTGTGTCTGTCCATGGATATATGAATGTAGGCGGTGAGGGTGAGGCCAAGCTGGCGGGCGTTGAGCAGAGTAACGTGGGTGTCGATGAGACCGGCATCCTCCAGCGCCTTGACCCGGCGGGAGCAGGGGGACGGCGAGAGCCCGACCAGCTCGGCCAGTTCCAGATTGCTGATGCGGCCATTCTCCTGCATCAGCTCGAGAATATGTCTGTCTATGCGATCAAGTTTCAGCATTTACCCTTCCTCGTTGCAATGACTAATCCACTTTTCCTAGATTAAGGGTGAACTATTGCAAAAACAACCGAAATAAGTGGTTACTTTGCAACCACTCACCGGCATGGGAGGGATACTATGGTTACATCTTCCGGTGGCAAAGCAGATACCTGACCGGGTCTCTGCGGTGAAGGACCTTACCGGGTCAAGAGCCCCATCAGCCGTCTTACCTTATCGGGAAACGACGGGCTGGAACGAGAGAACCCCCTCCCCGAAGGCAACAAAGCAGGCATCCCGGCGCCTGCTTTGTTGTTTTTGGGTGTTTGGCGCAATCAGAGCGCGGGCGGCGTAATGCGATAGAGACAGCGATGCGCCCCCTCCAGCAGATATTGCTCCCGCTCCACCGTCGCCGGCGCCAGCAGCTGGCGAAACAGCGCCAGCTCGCTGCGACAGAAACCGCGGCAGGTGCGCGCCGCCGCACAGATGGGACAGTGGCTCTCCCACAGCAGCCAGCTGCCATCCTCTTCGCGGCGGATCTCCGCCATGTAGCCCTCGCGAGTACGCAGCTCCTTGAGCGCCGCCAGCCGGCCAGAGAGGCCATGGGACCCCAGCGCCTCCTGATAGCGAGCAAGCATCTGCTGCTCCCGCTGCTGGATCAGCCGTTCCATCCCCTCCTCGCCAAACAGCTCGCGCACGTTGTCGATCAGCTGCACGGTCAGGTCGCTATGGCTATCGGGGAAGCGCTGCCAGGCCTGCTCGGTGAGCTGCCACAGCCGCACGGGACGACCGCGCCCGCGCGCCTCGTCGCTGAATGTGACCCACCCCTCCTGCTCCAGCGTGAGCAGGTGCTGGCGGGCGCCCATGGAGGTCATCTGCAACTGCTCCCCCAGCGCGGCGGCGCTCTGCGGGCCATGGCTCTTGAGCAGAAACAGGATCTTGTCGGTGCTTGCGTTCATGATCTCATTATGGGGAGCGCCCTTTATTAAATCAACAATTCACTTTACTTAATCCCGTCTATGAACCAGCATAAATAAACCAATAACTTTACTTAATGGGTGCAGCATGGAGAAACACGAGCACAAAAATCCCCTCTGGGTGCTGGTCATGACGGTCACGCTGGCAGTTGCAGGCTTCAGTCTCCCCTCCCCGGTGTTGGCTCCTTTGCTGCTGGAGCCGGCCCACGGCATGCTGACGCCGGATTCCTCCGACTGGAGCCGCAAGGTTTGGCTGGGGGTCATCATGGGGCTCTATCCCCTGTTCCAGCTGGTGGGCAGTCCCTGGCTCGGTCGCCTCTCCGACCGCTATGGCCGCAAGCCACTGCTGTTGCTCTCGCTGGCGGGGGTACTGGCAGGCTATGCCCTGATGGCACTCGGTATCGCCTGGCGCTCCCTCCCCCTGTTGCTGCTCAGCCGGATTGTGGAGGGGCTGTGCAACGGCAACATCGCCATCGTGCAGGCGATGGCGGCGGATCTCGCCGGCAAGGAGCACAAGGCGCGCAGCTTCGCCTGGATCAACATCGGTATGAATCTGGGCTGGGTCGTGGGGCCGATGATCGGGGGCTACGCCGCGGTGATCTCGGGGGATTACAGTCTGGCCGCCTGGCTGGCGGTAGGAATGACCCTGCTCAACCTGCTGCTGGTCTACTGGCTGATCCCCTATCGTCCGCCGGTGGCGGCCACCCGTCAGGCAGCGACCCTCTCCAGCCGCCAGCTATTGCTGCAACCGGCCCTGCTCCCATACTTCGCACTCACCCTGATCAGCTATGGCGCCGTGCAACTCTATTTCACCTACTTCAACATCTGGCTGGTAGAGCGGCTGGCCTGGGATCCGGCCCAGCTGGCGCAGGCGGCTGTGCTGGTGAGCCTGCCCATGATGGCGGGCTCCTGGCTCGGCTCCCGCATCGCCCGTCACTGGCGCGGCAGCTCCCTCGGCATTGTCGGCCATCTGGTGATGGCGAGCGGCATGCTGCTCTTTATCCTGCCCGTGCACTGGTGGGGACTGGCGCTTACCTTCGTTCCCGCTGGCATCGGCATGAGTCTGGGGGAGCTGGCCACTTCGGTGGCGATCTCCAACCGCAGTCACCCGGAGCAACAGGGGCAGGCGATGGGGCTCTACCGCGCCCTCGCCGTAGGCAGCGAGATCCTGGCGGTGCTGCTCGGCAGTCTGGTGCTGCTGGCCGGTACCGAGTGGCCCTTCTATCTCGCCACCCTCTGCTCCCTTGCCAGTGCCGCCGGTTTCTATCTGCTGCGTCGCCGTGCCGACCGTCGTCAACAGCTGGCCAGCTGCACCTGAGCCACGAAGGGATCACAGTTCGGCGCTTCGGCTGCGGGCAAGACTTGCATCGGGGCGCCGGGTCTGGGACGGTAAGGCTCTTTGCGGATTTGTTCGATGCTGGAGGAGCTATGAGTGAGTACAAGGCCATCGCGCTCGATATGGATGGCACCCTGCTGACCCGGGATCACAAGATCTCGTCGGCCACCCGGGCAGCCCTGGCGCAAGCCCGCGCCCACGGCATCAAGGTGCTGCTGGTCACGGGACGCCACTACATGACGGCACGCCCCTTCCACCACGAGCTGGCCCTCGACACCCCCCTCATCTGCAGCAATGGCGCCTATCTCTATGATCCGGTGCAAAACCGGATCCTCAGCGGCGACCCGCTGGCGGCCGCCCCGCTTACCGAGCTGCTGGCCGCGGTCGAGGCGCAGCAGATGGGCGCCCTGTTCCACCTGAGCGAGGGGATCGGCTACATCGGCTGCGAAGAGCATGTCACCCGCATCCGCCATTGGTCGGCCAATCAGCCAGACCACCTCAAGATCGCCCTCCACCCGGTCGAGGAGCTGGCAGGCTGGCTCGACAACCCGGTCTGGAAACTGGAGCTGTTCAATCAGGATCCGGCACGCCTGCACACCTTTATGGGCGAGGTGGTCGAGCAGATACCCTTTACCCGCGACTGGGCGGCCCCCTATGCGGTGGAGCTGGTACAGCCCGGTTGCAGCAAGGGCAACCGGCTTGCCCAGTGGGCAGCCAGCGAAGGGATTGCGATGGAGCAGGTGGTGGCGTTTGGGGATAACAACAACGACATCAGCATGTTCGAGCAAGTTGGGCTGGCGGTGGCCATGGGCAATGCGGCCCCGCAGATCCAGAGCCATGCCCATCGGGTCACGGCCGACCACAACGAAGATGGTATCGCACTGGCACTGCAGCGCTGGGTACTGCCCTGATCTGACAAGATGCAACATGGCCAGCACGCGGGCTGGCCATGAAGAGAGGGATTAACCGCCGAAGGAGAACTGGATCACCCGATCCGGATAACGCAGACGGTTGTACTCCCGGCGCAGGGATTCGTAGTGGCGAATGGCTCGATCGCGCTTGGCACGGTAGTAGTCGCGCTGTTCCGTGTTGGTTTCGTTGCGGATGCTGCGTTCAAGCGTATCGATATCCCGCTCGGTACGCTCCAGCTCGTCGCTGATCTCCCGCAGGCGGGCAGCCAGTTTGTACTCTTCGTAGCCACGCTGATACTGCTTGAGGAAGCTGGCGTCATTGGGGCATACCCCCAGATAAGCCTGCCCCTCCTTGCCCTTGCTGTAAGCCAGCTCGGGAATGCAGTAGAGCTCCAGCCCCTTGTCGTAGCCCCGTTTCCACTCGGCCTCATCCACTTTGAGGCCATATTCGCTGCAAGACGAAACGTAATCGCGGGTCGCCTGACGGGTTTTGCCTTCCGATCCATCCTGATAACCCAGGTTGTACCAACTCATGGTACGGCACTCATCTTCTGACAGGGCACTGCATCCCGCCAGCAATACCGGCAGGGTCAGCAACAGGATTTTGGGGGACATGAACAGACTCCGGAAAAGATAGTGAGCGGCATTCTAGAGAGGATAAAAGGCCATAACAAGGGATGCGCCCCCGTGTGATCTGGCGCGGTTTATTTGATGCTTTTGTCACTATTCAACGCAGTGCCAGACGGGCGGCCAACCCGCTTTCCTTGTTATCAGGTGCAAGGTAAACTGCGCCATCTTTTAACTGGCGCGCAACAAAAACAATGAAAGTCCTGACCGTCGATTACCGCTCACCCGATGCGGCCCAACGCTTCACCGAATCCCTGCGAACCACCGGCTTTGGCGTGTTGACCAACCACCCCATTCCGAAAGAGCTGGTGCAGTCCATCTACGACAACTGGTATCGCTTCTTCATGAGCGAGCAGAAGCAGGATTTCCTGTTCAACCGCGAAACCCAAGATGGCTACTTCCCGCCGTCGGTCTCCGAGGTGGCCAAGGGCCATAGTCAGAAAGACATCAAGGAGTACTTCCACATCTACCCCTGGGGCCAGATACCGGAAGAACTGAAGGAGCAGGCGATGGAGTACTATCGCCTCGCCAACGGTCTGGCCGCCGAGTTGCTGGGCTGGGTCGAGCAGCACACCCCGGCCGATATCGCCGCTCACTACAGCTGCCCCCTCTCCTCGATGATCGAAGAGAGCCAGAAGACTCTGCTACGGGTGCTGCACTATCCGCCGTTCGATGGCACCGAGGAGCCGGGCGCCATCCGCGCCGCCGCCCACGAGGATATCAACCTGCTTACCATTCTGCCCGCCGCCAACGAGCCGGGGCTGCAGGTGAAGGGTTCCGACGGCGAATGGATGGATGTGCCGTGTGACTTTGGCACCCTCATCATCAATATCGGCGACATGCTGCAGGAGGCCTCTCGCGGCTACTATCCCTCCACCACTCACCGCGTCATCAACCCGACCGGTGGCAGTGCCAGCAAGTCACGCATCTCGCTGCCGCTGTTCCTCCACCCGCGCCCGGATGTGGTGCTCTCCGAGCGCCATACCGCCCACAGCTACCTGATGGAGCGGCTGCGGGAGCTCGGGGTGATCTAGTCCGCCGACGAACAGTTGTCAGAGACCAAACCGGAGCAATCTCGCTCCGGTTTTTATTTGGTGGCAGGATTGGGTAAAAAACAGAATTAAATTAGACAATCGTGCCAATAAATCGCATTTATACCTGATAACCGTCGTAGTGATTGCGCCGTGACCTCCGTAACATGAGCGCCATTCTGCCCCTGCCAAGGGGCGCTCGATTGGAGTTCTTATGAAGCAGTCCCAATGGTCATCCCGACTCGGCTACATCCTCGCTGCAGCGGGTTCCGCGGTCGGTATCGGCGCAATCTGGAAATTCCCCTATGTCACAGCCGTCAACGGCGGCGGCGCCTTCCTGCTGGTCTTTCTGCTGTTCAGCTTCACCCTGGGGGTTGCGGTACTGATGGGGGAAACCCTGCTCGGCAGCATGAGTCGCCGCGGGGTAGTCGGTGCCTTCTCCGATCTGCTCGGCAAACAGTGGCGATGGGTTGGGGTAATGGGGGTGATCTCTACCCTGCTCATCTACTGCTTCTACAGCGTGGTGGGCGGCTGGACCCTGGGCTATACCGGCATGGCCATCTCAGGCCAGCTCAACCATGGGGATGCGGCGGCCCTCACCGCCCGCTTCAATGACTATGTCAGCGGCGACGTCTGGCCCATTCTCACCCATCTGCTGTTTGCCGCCCTCACCTGGATGGTGGTGCAAGGCGGCATTCAGAAAGGGGTGGAGCGCACCCTGCGCTGGATGATGCCGGCCCTGTTCCTGATGATCCTGATGCTGGTCGCCTTTGGCCTCACCCTGCCCAATGCGATGGCGGGAGTACGTCACTTCCTGATGCCCGACTTCAGCAAGCTGGGGATGTCTGGCGTGCTCGATGCCATGGGACTGGCCTTCTTCTCCCTCTCCATCGGTCTGGGCATTCACACCACCTACGGCGCCTATCTGCCGACCAGCGAAGGGGTTGGTCGCTCCAGCCTCTGGGTGGTGCTGCTGGCCAGCATGGTGGCGGTACTGGCGGGGCTGATGATTTTCCCGGTGCTGGCCTCGACCGGTATCGACCCGGCCTCCGGCCCCGGTCTCACCTTTATGACCATGCCGGCGGTGTTTCAGCTGCTGCCATTCGGTCAGGTGCTTGAGGTGATCTTCTTCGCCCTGCTGGTCTTTGCGGCGCTCTCCTCGGCCATCTCCCTGCTGGAGCATTTGCAGTGCTTCCTGTGCGAGACCTGGGGCTGGTCACGCCGCACGGCCTGCAGCGCCATCACTGGATTCGTCATGGTTAGCGGTGTTCCGGTCAGCCTGTCGTTTGGCCCGTTGCAACACGCCACCCTGTTTGGCAAAACCATTTTCGAGTTGCTGGACTTTGTCACCTCCAACCTGATGATGCCGCTGTTCGGCCTGATGCTGACGCTGCTGCTGGGCTGGAAGCTGGGGCGCAAGGCACTGCCGCAGGGGATTGCCAGCCACTGGCATCACCTGCTGATGAACTGCTGGCGCTGGATTGCCCCCTTGCTGATCGGCGGGATCTTGATTCGCGGTCTGGTGTGACGGTTACTCTTCGCGGGTGGGCTGATCGGCCCGCCCCTGGGCGGCTCTGACGGCCTCCAGGGCATGTTGCCAGCGGGTGATCTCGGCATCATCCGTTCCCTTGGAGAAGACGATATAGAGACCGGCCTGATGGAGCAGCACGCCACTGCTGACGATGCTGCGCCGGGATAACCCCATCTTGTCGAGGGTGGCCTCCATCACCAGCTCCGCCATCGGCAAGGCATCGATCTTGCCCAGCATCAGCCGCTCTATCGCCTCCCCGACCGTCTTGTAGCGCACCAGATTGGTGTAGCCCTCATGGGTCAGCCGCACATCATCGGCATTGCCCAGCACGACCCCCACTCTGGGCAGATCTCGCAACTGTGCCAGCGAGGTCAGCGGGTGGCGACTATCTGGCGCCTGATAGATAAAGACCCGATTGATAAAGAGCGGGCCAACCCATTTGAAATGGGACTCCCGCTCCGGGAGCCGCTGTACCACGAACAGTCCATAGCCGGGCTCGACCCGTGCCAACGCCAGCGCCCGCTTGAGCGGGTAAATCCGCACCGGATAACGGGTGCCAAGCTCCTCCTGCACCTCATCGATCAGGCGAATGGCGAAGCCATCGAGCTTGCCGTCGCGGTATTCGGTAAAGGGGGGTAAGTCGTGACTCAGCAGGGTTAATCCGGGCTGCGCCGACACACTCAGGCTGATCAGCAACCAGGGCAACATCATCCATCTCATACGATATCCTGTCTCATCGTTGTTCCCGTCAGCGCCATGTAGCAGTCACTAGTTCCAGAAGAAGCTACGTCGATTATCGCCCAGTAAATAGCCGCAAGGTAGAAAAGATACGGCCCTGCGAGGTTCTCCCCCATTGAGCTGTACGTATAGCCAGAGTGGTGACAGCGGCACACATAAAAAATTTTGATTTTATGTGTCAATTATTCTTTCCATGGTTTAGGCTGTTTCCTCATTCATTAGTCAGGTTGTCACCTCATGTCTGCCATCCTCGTGCTGTTTGGTCGATTTTTTAGCTCGCAAGAGAGGTGACCTTGCACGCACAGTTTTTCTGAATGTTCATTGCAAAGGTCGCCTCAGGCGGCCTTTTTTATGGTCTGTCGTTTATTGCTACAGAGGAGTATTGCTTCGATGTCGTGTTACCCGGAGGTTGTATGAGCCAGGTTCAGTGGTCTTCCCGTCTCGGTCATGTGCTGGCCGCAGCAGGCACAGCGATTGGCCTTGGTGCCATCTGGAAGTTTCCCTATGTGACCGCCACCAATGGCGGTGGCGCCTTCCTGCTGGTGTTTCTGCTGTTTAGCTTCACCCTGGGGGTAGCGGTACAGGTCGGCGAAACCCTGCTCGGCAGCCATAGCCAGCGCGGGGTGCTCGGCGCTTTTCGCAAACTGGTGGGGCCGAACTGGCGCTGGATGGGGTATATGGGGATCGCCTGCGGCTTCTTTATCTACAGCTTCTACAGCGTGGTGGGCGGCTGGACCGTGGGTTACGCCGCGCTGGCGATGGCTGGCAAGCTCAACCTGAGCGAGGGGAGTGCCCTCACCGCCCTGTTCAACGGCTATGTCAGCAACCCCTGGTGGCCGGTGCTGACCCATCTGATTTTCGCAGGCCTGACCTGGTGGTTCGTGCAGGGGGGTATTCAGAAAGGGGTTGAGCGGGCACTGCGCTGGATGATGCCCGCGCTCTTCATCATGATGTTGCTGCTGGTTGGGGTCGGTCTCTCCATGCCGGGCTCCATGGCGGGTGTACGCCAGCTGCTGCTGCCGGACTTCTCCATGCTGACCGGCCAGAGCGTGCTGGACGCGCTGGGACTGGCCTTCTTCTCCCTCTCCATCGGGCTAGGGGTACACACGACCTATGGCGCCTACCTGCCCAATAGCGAAGGGGTACTGCGCTCTGGGGTCTGGGTCGTCACCCTGGCAAGCCTGATCTCGGTACTGGCTGGGCTGATGATCTTCCCGGCGCTGGCCTCCACCGGTATCGACCCTACCGCAGGGCCCGGGCTCACCTTTATGACCATGCCTGCCGTGTTCAGTCATCTGCCGTTCGGTCAGGGGCTGGGGGTGGTCTTCTTCCTATTGCTGCTGGTCGCTGCCCTCTCCTCCTCTATCTCCATGCTTGAGCATCTGGTGCGCTTTACCACCGAGGAGTGGGGCTGGTCGCGTCGTGGCGCCTGCCGGGTGTTGACCCTGCTCATCATGGCCTCCGGCATTCCGGTGAGTCTGTCGTTCGGCCCCTGGAGTGATCTGACCCTGTTTGGCAAGACCATCTTCGAGCTGCTCGACTATCTCACCTCCAACCTGATGATGCCGCTGTTTGGTCTGGTACTGACCCTGCTGCTGGGCTGGCGCCTGGGTGATGCCATTCTCCCTGTGGGCCTGTCACCCGCCCTGCGTCTGGCGCTGCTCTGGTGCTGGCGCGTGGTGGCGCCGCTGCTGATCAGCGGGATCCTGATCCGCGGGATCATGTAGCACCTTGCGCATCTTTGCGGGCAGGCCTTGGCCTGCCCTTTTTATTGCTGGCGTTTGCTTTATTACAGGCGTTCATATGAGCAGCATCACGATGGACAGGAGTGCAGTCGGGCAATCTCGGAAGAGCAGGATGAAGAAGGGTCGGAGTGGCAGAGCGGCAGAGTGGCAGAGTGGCAGAGCGGCAGAGTGGCACAATAAGAGGTGGCGTTCGGCTCGCCACACCGGCAACAGAAGAAGTTGAAGTACTGAATTGCGGGCAAAAAAAATCCCCATCTGAGTGGGGACTTTCTCTGCAACTGAAGCTGAAGCTGATATCTCAGCTTCGCTTGCGAATATGGTGGTCGTTACTGGGATCGAACCAGTGACCCCCTCCTTGTAAGGGAGGTGCTCTCCCAGCTGAGCTAAACGACCT
>NZ_JAAKNE010000083.1:0-19692 GCF_049170755.1 Aeromonas sp. 604176 | reverse complement strand
TTCCCGACCCACAGCAAGCTCGACGGCCGCGGCCAGCTCACCGAGATCCTGATCGTCAATGGGCTGGAGTGCGAACCCTATATCACCACCGATGATCGGTTGATGCAGCAGTACGCCGACGAGATCATGGATGGCATCCGGGTGCTCAAGCACCTGCTCAAGCCCAAGCTGACCCTGATCGGGGTGGAAGACAACAAGCCCGAGGCAATCGAGCAGCTGACCCGTCACGCCACCGACGAAGATGTGCTGGTCAAGACGGTGCCGACCAAGTACCCCTCTGGCGGTGCCAAACAGACCATCGAGCTGCTCACCGGTCGTCAGGTGCCCAAGGGAGGCCGCGCGGTCGATATCGGCATCATGGTGCTCAACGTTGCCACCGTGTTTGCCATCAAGCGCGCCATCATCGACGGCGAGCCGCTGATCGAGCGGATCGTCACCCTCACCGGCGACAGCTTCAAGAAGCCCGGCAACGCCTGGGTGCGCCTGGGTACGCCGGTTCGCTGGCTGTTGCAGCGTTTCGAGCTGCAACCGGAAGCGGAGCAGCGGGTGATCATGGGTGGCCCCATGATGGGCTTTACCCTGCCCCACGCTATGGTGCCTGTGGTCAAGGCCACCAACTGCCTGCTGGCGCCGACGCAGGCCGAACTGCCCGCCCCCGGCCCGGAGCAGCCCTGCATCCGTTGCAGCGCCTGTGCCGATGCCTGCCCGGCCACTCTGCTACCGCAAGAGCTCTACTGGTACAGCCGGGCCAAGGAGTATGACAAGGCCGAAAAGCTCAACCTGATGGACTGCATCGAGTGCGGCGCCTGCGCCTGGGTCTGCCCGAGCGAGATCCCGCTGGTGCAGTACTACAAGATCGCCAAAGACGACATTCGCGAAGCCCGCGCCGAGGCCGAAAAAGCCGAGCGCGCCAAGCAACGTTTCGAGGCCAAGCAGGCCCGCTTCGAGCGGGAAAAAGCGGCCCGCGAAGCGCGCCATGCCGAAGCCGCCGCCCAGCGCCGTCAGACCATGACGGCCGCAGGCGGGGAAGATCCGGTGGCAGCGGCTCTCGCCCGCATCAAGGCCAAGCAGGATGCGCCCATCACAGCCATTGCCGCCACCGCCGAGGGCTTGCCTGACAACAGCGCAGTGATTGCCGCCCGCGAAGCCCGCAAACGGGAAGCGGAGGCGCGCCGCGCCGCCAAGCTGGCCGAGAGCGCAAACAGCGAAACAGCCGCTGCGCCGCAATCCGCCGAGGCGGCTGACCCTGCCAGCGATCCCAAGAAAGCAGCCATCGCCGCCGCACTGGCCCGCGCCAAAGCCAAGAAGGCAGCTCAGGCAGGCGAGAGCACCGAGCCTGTGACTGCCGAAGCCGTTGCTGCCCCTGCGGTAGATGCTGATCAGCAAAAGGCAGAGGTAGATCCGAAAAAAGCAGCGATTGCCGCTGCCATCGCTCGTGCCAAAGCCAAAAAGGCCGAAGCCAGTGGCGAGCCGGTAAGCGCAGCCAACGGCACGGCAGCCGAGGTCAACACGCAAAATGATGCCCCTGTCGATCCCAAAAAAGCTGCAATTGCTGCCGCCATCGCTCGTGCCAAGGCCAAAAAGGCGGCCCAGCAGGGTGACAGCGCTGAGGGCGATCTGACTGCAACCGCAGGCTCCAGCGAATCCGCTGCAACCCAAAGCGATGCGCCATCTGCTGTCAGCGAAGCGGTCGATCCCAAGAAGGCGGCTATCGCCGCTGCCATTGCCCGCGCCAAGGCCAAAAAGCTGGCCCAGCAGGGCGACAGTGCCGGTGCTGCAGGTGCGCAGAGTGAGCCTACTGCCAGCGCACAGACCCGCGACGTGGCGCTAGCCAAGAGCGAAGTAACCACCAGCCACAGCGATACAGCAGCAAGCGAAGCGGTCGATCCCAAGAAGGCCGCTATCGCCGCAGCCATCGCCCGGGCCAAGGCCAAAAAGCTGGCCCAGCAGAGCGCAAGTACCAGTGCTGAGGTAGAAAATGCCGGTGCTGGGGTAGAAAGTGCCGCTACTCAGGTAGATAGAGCCGGAACCGAGGGTGAGCGCGCACCGGCTGAGCCGATGCAAAGCGATGCAGCCAGCAGTGAGCAACCACTTGCCGTCACTGCCGCGCCTGAAGCGAGCGCCCCTGCGGCTGATGCCCCGGTTGATCCGAAAAAAGCGGCCATTGCAGCCGCCGTGGCCCGCGCCAAGGCGAAAAAGCTGGCGGCCGAGGCAGCCAGAGCTGCCGAAACCGTCGCTGAAGATGCCCCGTCAGCCGACCGAACAACCACAAGGTAATCGACAGACTCATGTTCAATATCGCGACTGCGCCGTTTGCCCATAACCGCAAACAGACCCGAACCCTGATGCTGCTGGTGATCCTGGCCTGTGTGCCGGGCTTGCTGGCCCAGACCTGGTTCTTCGGCTGGGGCTCCTTTATCCAGATCCTGATTGCGCTGGTAACCGCGCTGGTGAGTGAGGCATTGGTGCTCAAGCTGCGGGGCCGCCCCGTCAAACCGGCCCTGATGGATGGCAGCGCCGCTCTCACCGCCGTGCTGATCGGCCTCTCCCTGCCGCCGCTGCTGCCGTGGTGGATGATGGTAGTGGGCACTGCCTTCGCCATCATCATCGCCAAGCAGCTCTACGGCGGGCTGGGTCAGAACCTGTTCAACCCGGCCATGGTCGCCTATGTGCTGCTGCTGGTCTCCTTCCCGGTGCAGATGACCAGCTGGCTGCCGCCGGAGAGCGTGCGCGCCTACAGCCTCGGCTTTGGCGATGCGGCCTCGGTCATCTTCACCGGCTTTAGCCTCGACGGCTACAGCATGGCCCAGCTCAAGCAGGGGGTGGATGGTCTGACCATGGCGACCCCGCTCGATACCCTGAAAACCGGCCTGACCCAAGGGCTCACCACCGGCGAGATCCTGAGCGGCCCGCTGTTTGAGGGTTGGGGCGGCATCGGCTGGAGCTGGGTCAACCTCGGCTATCTGCTGGGCGGCCTCTTCCTGCTGCAACAGAAGGTGATCAACTGGCGCATTCCGACCGCCATTCTGGGCTCCCTGCTGGCGGCGGCGACCCTCGGCTACCTGATGAGCCCGGATGCCACCGCCACGCCGATGTTCCATCTCTTTAGCGGCGCCACCATGCTGGGGGCCTTCTTTATCGCCACCGACCCAGTCAGTGCCTGCACCACGCCGCGCGGTCGGCTGGTCTATGGCGTGCTGATCGGGGTGCTGGTCTACATCATTCGCCGCTTTGGCGGCTATCCGGATGCATTCGCCTTCGCCGTGCTGCTGGCCAACCTTTGCGTACCCTTTATCGACAGCCTGACTCGCCCGAAAGTGTATGGAGCCCGTCGCCAATGATGTTTCTGCCCTCTTTCCCCATCACAGCTGACGGAGCCCGGACATGTTAAAGAGCATGCGCAAGAATGGCCTGATCCTGGCCATGTTCGCGCTGGGCTGCACCGCGCTGGTGGTGCTGACCAACGAGTTGACCAAGGACAAGATCGCCCACCAGCAGCAGCTGGAGAAGTTGCAGACGCTGGAAGCGCTGCTGCCTGCCGGCAGCTATGACAACGATCTGGTGGCCAGCTGCAAGCAGGTGACCAGTAGGAAGTATCTCGGCAGCGATCAGCCGCAGGCCCTCTATACCGCCAGCAAGAATGGCGTGGTGACCGGCTATGCATTGGAGGCGATCGCGCCGGATGGTTACAGCGGGGCGATCCGCATCGTGGCGGGTTTTGATGCCAAGGGCACCATCACTGCCGTGCGCGTGCTCGCTCACAACGAGACCCCGGGCCTCGGTGACAAGATCGAGCTGAAGAAATCGGACTGGATCAACAGCTTTGCCGGAAAATTCCTGACCCATGACAACGAACCCCAGTGGGCGGTGAAGAAGGATGGCGGCGAGTTCGATGCCTTTACCGGCGCCACCATCACCCCGCGAGCCGTGGTCAAGGCGGTGAAGAACCTGCTTAAACTGCAGCAGGAGCAACCCGAACTGCTCAGCAACGCCCCGGCTTGTCCGGCGGCGAACTAACGGAGTCGAGCCATCATGAACCAGATGGAACAGATTGAAACGGGCGCAACCCCGATTGCCGAGCTGGAAAGCCGCAAAGGCGAGCTCAAGGAGCTGATGAGTCAGGGGCTGTGGAAGAACAACCCCTCGCTGGTGCAGGTGCTGGGGCTCTGCCCGACCCTCGCCGTCTCCTCCACCTTTACCAATGCGCTGGGGCTAGGCCTTGCCACCATGGCGGTGCTGGTCTGCTCCAACCTCGCCGTCTCGCTGGTGCGCAACTGGGTGCCGAAGGATATTCGCATCCCGGTCTATGTGATGATCATCGCCTCGCTGGTGACCAGTGTGCAGCTGCTGATGAACGCCTACACCTATGGCCTCTATCAGGCGCTCGGCATCTTTATCGCCCTCATCGTCACCAACTGCGTCATCATCGGCCGCGCCGAGGCCTATGCCTCCAAGAACCCGCCGCTGCTGGCGGCCCTCGACGGCCTGATGATGGGCCTTGGCTTTACTCTGGTGCTGCTGGTACTGGGCGGCATGCGCGAGATCATCGGCATGGGCACCCTGTTTGATGGTGCCGAGCTGTTGCTGGGCGAGTGGGCCAAATCCCTGCGCATCGAGCTGTTCCACGCCGATGCCAGCCTGCTGCTGGCGATTTTGCCGCCGGGCGGCTTTATCGGGCTGGGGCTGCTGATCGCCGCCAAGAACGCCATCAATGACTGGCGTGATCGCAAACAGGCCGCTACCGTAGCCCACTGCAACGTTGCCCCGGCCCGCGTCCGGGCGACCGAGCTATGATCGGACGCAAGGCATGAACAACCAGAAACGCAGAGAGATCCTCGAGCGGCTGCGGGCAAACAACCCCCACCCCACCACAGAGCTCAACTTCAACTCGCCGTTCGAGCTGTTGATCGCCGTGCTGCTCTCGGCGCAGGCGACCGATGTCAGCGTCAACAAGGCGACCGACAAGCTCTATCCGGTGGCCAACACCCCGCAGGCAATGCTGGAGCTCGGGGTGGATGGGCTCAAGGAGTACATCAAGACCATTGGCCTGTTCAACACCAAGGCCGAGAACGTCATCAAGACCTGCGCCATCTTGCTGGAGCGCCACGGCGGCGAGGTGCCGGAGAATCGCGAAGCGCTGGAAGCCCTGCCGGGTGTCGGCCGCAAGACCGCTAACGTGGTACTCAACACCGCCTTTGGCTGGCCCACCATCGCCGTCGATACCCATATCTTCCGGGTATCGAACCGCACCGGCTTTGCGGTAGGCAAGAACGTGGATCAGGTGGAGGAGAAGCTGCTCAAGGTAGTGCCCGCCGAGTTCAAGCTGGATGTCCACCACTGGCTCATCCTGCACGGGCGTTACACCTGTCTGGCTCGCAAGCCCCGTTGTGGTTCTTGTATCATCGAGGACTTGTGCGAATACAAAGAGAAGGTCTATCCAGAGAGCTGAATGACTGGGCGCCACAACCGTCCTACCTGTCTCGCTCGCAAACATCCGCTGCAGTGGTTCCTGTATCATCGAGGACCTCTGCGAATACAAAGAGAAGGTCTATCCAGAAAGCTGATAGCCTCGCAACCGAGATTGAAAGCAGTACACATCACCAACCCGGAGAACTGAGCAATGAGAATTCTGCATACCATGCTGCGTGTCGGCGATCTGCAACGCTCCATCGACTTCTACACCCGCGTCCTCGGCATGAAGCTGCTGCGCAAGAGCGAGAACAGCGAGTACAAGTACACCCTGGCCTTCGTCGGCTACGGTGACGAGAAGGATGAAGCGGTGATCGAGCTGACCTACAACTGGGGGGTGAGCGAGTACGAACTGGGCTCCGCCTACGGCCACATCGCGCTGGAAGCGGACGACATCTATGCCACCTGCGAAGCACTGCGCGCCGCCGGTGCCAAGATCACTCGTGAGCCGGGCCCGGTCAAGGGCGGCACCACCGTCATCGCCTTCGTCGAAGATCCGGACGGTTACAAGATTGAACTGATTGCCAAGAAAGATGCCGGTACTGGCCTCGGTGACAGCTTCTAAGCTGCCCTAATCCCGCTGCCGAATGGCAGGATCAAAAAAGAGCGCATCTGCGCTCTTTTTTATGCCTCTTTGCCGGGGACAGCACTAGATCTCGCCATTGCGCCCCATGCTGATCACCACCCGCCGGTTCTTGGCACGCCCCTGTTCGGTTTCGTTGGAGGCGACGTGCTGCTTCTCGCCATGCCCCTCCACCGAGATCTTGCCGGGATCGATCCCCAGATCGACAAACACCTTCTTGATGGCATCGGCCCGCTTCTCGGAGAGTTTCAGGTTCGGCCAACGGCCGCCATAGCTGTCGCTGTAGGCGTCAATTACCACCACATCGATGCTCTTGTCCGCCTTGATAAACTCGCTGATCATCGCCAGCCGCCGCTTGGAGGGGATGGAGAGCTGATCGCTGTTTTTGTCGTAGGTGAGCACGCTAAAGGCGATATCGTTAAAGCTGTAGGGCAAGAGCCCACTCAGACAATCTATAAAGGCCTGATATTTAACCCGAAAGTTAACCGACGAGAGGGACACTCGCACCGCGCGGTTCTGGCGATACCAGTCCCGATACTGGAAAGTGGGCATCCGCCCCCCCTCCAGCTCGTCGAGCATGGTCCAGGCAGTCTGCCCCTCCACCAGTCCATCAAACTGCTGATAGAAGCGCAGTTGACTCACTTCTCGCCCGGCTATTCCCGGGCGCCATACCGGTGGCATGATGCCAAGGCTCACCGTCTGGGTCTGGGCCTGCGGCCGCTTGCCCTTGAGCTCGAAGTCGAGGTTTATCTTGCGCCCGGCGCGGCTGACAAAGGCCCCCGTTCCCCAGTTGGGAATAGGGTGCTCGAGGCGACACTCAATCTGGGTATCGGAGGTCAAACGCCAGACGGATTGATCCAGACCGGCACCAAATTCGGTGACCCCAGCCTGTAACTGCATACTCACGGATATGCTGACCAACCCCAACACCCAAGCGTTCAATTGCTTGCCCTCCACACGATCTCACAAGGGGTATCGGCCAGGGAGGGACAAGCTTTAGCGCAAATGGATCAGTGGGGAGAGGCTCTCTCTATCAACTTGAAGCTGGCAATTCGTCCAGCCAGCTCCCGAGCCAACTGATCCAGTTCGACACTATTCTGCTGCAGGGTGACCGAGTGCTGGCGATGGGCCTCGTACACTTCGCGGATGGTCATTACGTTGTGCTGGATATCGTCCGTTACGTAGCGCTGCTGCTCGGTTGCGGTAGCCACCTGTGCCGTCATGTCACTCACCTTGCGCACCTCATTGACGATGTCGGTCAGCTCGTGACCCGCCCGCTGCGCTTCACTGACACTGAGGCCCGCCTGCTCGCTGCCCGACTGCATGGCCACCACCGCCTGAAGGGCTCCAGCCCGCAAACGGGAGAGCATCTGTTCGATATCATCTGCCGCCTGCTGGGTACGGGCAGCCAGTGAACGTACCTCATCGGCGACCACGGCAAAGCCGCGCCCCGACTCACCGGCACGGGCTGCCTCAATGGCGGCATTGAGGGCCAACAGATTGGTGCGATCGGAGATCTGCTTGATGAGGTTGAGTGCCTCGACGGCGGACTCGGTATCCTGATGCAGGTTGTTGACCAACAGCCGGGTCTCGTCGAGGGTGCCGGCCACCTGCTCGATGGCAGCGATAGTCTGATCCACCTCCTTGTCCCCCTGCCGGGCACGGCCAATGGCCTGCTGGGTCGCCAGTGAGGTCTGGGTCGCATTGCGAGCAATTTCGGCCACCGTCGAAGCCATTTCCGTTGCGGCGGTGGCAACCAGTTCAACCTGACCGACGCCACGCACCACACCTTCATTCACTTCGGCAATCACCTCGCTGGAGTTGCTGGCACTACGGGTCAATATCTCACAGGAGCGGCGCACCTCCAGCAACAAGCCTTCCAGATGCTGCAGAAAGTGGTTGAGATCCCGCGCCAATGCCCCAAGCTCGTCACCCGATTGCCAGTTGACCCTCACCGTCAGATCATTGTCATTGACGAGCCGTGAAAAGGTGCGATGCAGAGCGACGAAGCCCAGATGCACATCCCGCAGCACCTTCCAACTGATGAGGGTAGTCAACAGCAGGCAGCACAGAACCGCCATAGCCCCCCACCAGAAGTTGCGCTGACTCTCTCCCTGCATCTGCTCAACCCGTTCGAACAACTGCTGGAAGAGCTGATCTTCGCCCTGTTTGAGCTGGTCGATCTTCTCGGTGCTCACGGCAAACCAGCGCTCCGGATCGACGCCAAAGCTCCCCTCGGTCATCTTGCCCAGGGCGAGCTGCTCATATTTCGCGACCTCTGCCATCACCGGACTCTTCTCAATTTGCTCAAGCAGGCGTCGCTGCGGCTCGCTTGCCACGGCGCGAAAACGCTCCAGATAGCTCTGCTGGGCAGCGAGCAGGGACATAAATTGCTGCAAGGTAGCCGGGGTGAAACTCCCTTTGGCAAAGACATTGCTGAGGGTCGCCCGCTCCATCCCCATACGCTCCTTGTTTTGCAAAAATGCGGCGTAGGCATTTGTCTGCAAGGCAATAGCGGCATCCTGGCTACGCAGACTAATCTCATCCACGACCTTGAGCAGAGAAGCAATCAACTGGCTATAAAAGGCGACCTGACGCGGGGCCTCTATGGCCAGTTTGTCCACCTGATTGCGGATCCCCATCAACTCGCGCAAAGCCAGATCCACCTGCTCGTGGGCAACCTCCCTCTCCAACCCCTGAAAGCGATGAATGGCTTCATCAACCTGTTGCCGCTGACGTGGCAGGGCATCTGCAAATTTGCGCCCTTCAGAGCCGATAAACCCCGCCGACATGCCACGCTCCTTTTGCAGCTCGTGCACCAACTGGACGCTGCGTTCGACCACAGCCAGCTGCTGCAGGGCTTGCGTCATCTCATGGGTCACCCGATATCTGTCGTATGCGTAGTGGCTGGCGAAAAACAGCAGCGCCAATAACGGCAGGCAAATTGCCAGCAACATCTTGCCGGCCAATCCGAGTCTGTTCATCCCGCACTCCTGTCATTTTTATCAACGCGTTGATTATATCCGGCCTGCTCGCTTATGCCGCTGACGACATCTGCCATTGGCCAGAACCATGAGCTGCATCAACCATTTTCTGTAGATGGCCACGCAGCCCCCCCATAGCCCAGCCCAATGGTCAGGTCGAGACAGCCAGAGAGAAACTCGCTACAGTAGATCAGGGCGACAGGAGGTCGCTTGTTTGGGGAATCCAGCCATGAAACACCCGCTCTGCCCGCTTTACCGTCTGGGTTGCGCCCTCTTCGCGGCGACCCTGCCCATGGCGTCACTCGCGGCCAGTAACAACCTTGACGATCAGGAGGAGGACTGGGCGCAAAAACGGGCCAATGCGGTGATCTCGCTGATGACTTTCAGCGTGGTGCCGGACATCACCGCCAGCAACCTGGACATCGGCAGCAGCACTGGCCAATCTTCTGCGCTCAACATGGGGCAACTGGGAGGCGGCGCAACCCTGAGCGAAGCCGTGCCCATCTATCTGGAGGGGGCGCTGGGCTACAGCCGCTACGACCCCCAGTTTGTGATAAGCAATGGTACCGAGAGTCGCACCATACCGACCAAGTGGAATAGCCTGACCGCCTCGGGCGGGATCGGCTGGGATGTCACCCTTCACAAAGATCCGCGTGGCGGCCACTGGGTGCTGCGCCCCATAGCCAACGTCTCGCTCGGTACCATGGCCAGTGACCTGCGGATCGGCAACTGGCTGCTGGATCGTACCAAGGGCTACTCGCTGGACTTTCTCGATGGGGGTCAGCTCAATATGTACGGGCTGGGTGGCTCACTGATGCTCGATTACGAACTCTTTTCACCGGCCCAGGACATAGATGCCGAACTGCGCTACTCCTATCAGCACCTGCAGAGCTTTGGCGGCACCTCGACCAGCGTCCGTGGTCACGCCGAGGCGGAGAACCTCGGCCTCTATCTGCGCCGCCGCGCCCCGCTGTTCCACTGGACCCTGCTCGACAGACCAGTGCGCTATGTACTGGAGGGGGCTCATACCGCATATCTGGGGCAGCAACGTGGGTTGCTTGGCTTTGACTCCCTCAACTCCATCGGCGCCGGTCTGGAGCTGGACAGCAGCAAGTACGACATCATTGTCACCCGTACCCGGCTGGTTGCCCGCTACATGTTCAGCCACAACACCAGCGGTTATTCCATCGGGCTGGCCATGAGCTTCTAACCCGGGCTGCCAGAGGGCCACCCTCCGAGTCGCATCATGCAGCTATCACCGCCACCATAAAAAACGCCAGCCTTGCGGCTGGCGTTCTCATTCAGGTTGAAGTGACTTATTTCAGATCGAAACGGTCATTGTTCATCACCTTGACCCAGGCCTTGACGAAGTCTCGGACGAACTTCTCCTTGCCATCTTGCTGGGCATAGACCTCGGCGTAGGCACGCAGCACCGAGTTGGAGCCAAACACCAGATCAACCCGGGTAGCAGTCCACTTCACCGCACCGCTCTGGCGATCCACGATCTGGTAACTGTTGCGGCCAGTCGGCTGCCAGCTATAGGCCATGTCGGTCAGGTTGACGAAGAAGTCGTTGCTGAGCACACCGACCCGGTCGGTAAAGACGCCGTGGGCCGACCCGCCATGGTTGGTGCCAAGCACCCGCATACCGCCGACCAGCACAGTCATCTCGCGGGCGGTAAGCCCCAGCAACTGGGCACGGTCGAGCAGCATCTCCTCCGGCTGCACCTTGTAGTGCCCCTTCTGCCAGTTGCGGAAACCATCGTGAACCGGCTCGAGGAAGGCGAACGACTCGGCATCGGTCTGTTCGGCGCTGGCATCGCCGCGGCCCGACGCAAAGGGAACGACGATATCGACGCCGGCCAGCTTGGCCGCCTGCTCTACCGCTGCGCTACCGCCCAGCACAATCAGGTCGGCGATGCTGACCGGCTTGCTCAGGGTGGCCTGCAGGGCGATCAGGGCGTTGAGCACCTTCTCGAGGCGAGCGGGCTCGTTGCCTTCCCACTCTTTCATCGGCGCGAGGCGGATGCGAGCACCGTTGGCTCCGCCGCGATAATCGGAGCCGCGGAAGGTGCGGGCACTGTCCCATGCGGTGGCGATCAAATCGGCTGGCGCCACGCCGCAGGCCAGCAGTTTGGCCTTGATCTCACTCACCTCTTTGTCAGAGAGCTGGTAATCCACCGCCGGAACCGGATCCTGCCACACCATGACTTCGCTCGGCACTTCCGGCCCCAAATAGCGGCTGCGCGGCCCCATGTCGCGGTGAGTCAGCTTGAACCAGGCGCGGGCAAAGGCGTCGGAGAAGAGCGCCTGATCCGCGGCAAAGCGCTCGGAGATCTCCCGGTATACGGGGTCAAAGCGCAGCGCCATGTCCGCATCGGTCATGATGGGGTTGCAGCGGATGGAGGGGTCTTCCACGTCCACCGGACGATCTTCCTCCTTGATGGCGACGGGCTCCCACTGCCAGGCACCGGCCGGGCTCTTCTTGATCCACCAGTCGTGGCCCAGCAGCATCTTGAAGTAGCCGTTGTCCCAGCGGGTCGGGTTGCTGGTCCAGGCACCTTCGATCCCGCTGGTCACCGTATCACGGCCGATACCGCGGCTCTCGTGGTTGATCCAGCCAAGCCCCTGTTCGTGCACATCCGCCCCTTCGGGGGCTGGTCCCAGTTTGGCTGCGCTGCCGTTGCCGTGGGCCTTGCCGACGGTGTGGCCACCGGCGGTGAGGGCGACGGTCTCTTCGTCATTCATTCCCATACGGGCAAAGGTGACGCGCATGTCGTGGGCGGTTTTCAGGGGATCGGGATTGCCATCCACCCCTTCCGGGTTGACGTAAATCAGCCCCATCATCACCGCGGCCAGCGGGTTCTCCAGATCCCGTTCGCCGCTGTAACGGCTCCCTTCGCTACCGCTCGGTGCCAGCCACTCCTTCTCGGAACCCCAGTAGACATCTTTTTCCGGATGCCAGATATCCTCGCGGCCACCGGCAAAGCCGAAGGTCTTGAGCCCCATGGACTCATAGGCGACGTTGCCCGCCAGGATCATCAGGTCAGCCCAGGAAATCTTGTTGCCGTACTTCTGTTTGATCGGCCACAGCAGACGGCGTGCCTTGTCGAGGTTGCCGTTGTCAGGCCAACTGTTGAGGGGGGCGAAGCGCTGGTTGCCGGTGTTGGCACCGCCGCGCCCGTCGGTAGCGCGATAGCTGCCGGCGGAGTGCCAGGCCATGCGGATCATCAGGCCGCCATAGTGACCCCAGTCTGCCGGCCACCAAGGCTGGCTGTCGGTCATCAGGGCATGCAGATCTGCCTTGAGGGCATCGTAATCGAGGCTGTTGAAGGCATCGGGATAATCGAAAGTCTCATCCATCGGATTGGTCTTGCTGTCATGCTGGTGCAGGATGTCGAGGTTGAGGGCATTGGGCCACCAGACTTGATGCTCCTGGCTGGCAGAGGTATTGGCACCGTGGGCAAAGGGGCACTGACCTGCCCCGCTAGCGTGTTTGTCCATCTATCAGATCCTCATTGTGGTCATAATGACGGCGAAACCCTTCGCTTCGCAGTAGAGACTAGCCTACCCCCCACTAGTCACTTAAAAAACCGAATAAAAAAGTTCAATTCAATCTGGTTTTGCGATTGAACTATCTCGTCACCGGGTAACAAACAGAACAATGCAGGCGCTTGCAGAGTAGTAGTGGCATAGATCACACACGCTTGTTGAACCCACTGTTAACATGTTGCCATTGCACATCAGACGACAGCGTTGAAATGGACTTCACACCCGTTATTGCGGTTCTGCTGGGCCAGCTCTGGTATCTGCTGCCCCTGCTGTTGCTGGCCACCCTGATCAAAACGCCCAGGTTCAAGGGGATGGTTGGGGAGGCATTTATCAACTTGGGCATCCGGCTCTTTCTCGACAAGCGGGAGTACCACCTGCTCAAGAACGTGACCCTGCCGACCCCGCAGGGCACTACCCAGATCGATCATGTGATCGTCTCGCGCTTCGGGCTGTTTGTGATCGAGACCAAGAACATCAAGGGGTGGATATTTGGCAATCCAGCCCACAAGAGCTGGACCCAGCAGCTCTATCGCCGCAGACATACCTTTCAAAATCCCCTGCGCCAAAACTATCTGCACCTGATGACGCTCAAATCCTTGCTGGGTCTTGCTGATCATCAGCTCCATTCAATTATCTACTTTATTGGCGACTGCACCTTTAAAACCCCCATGCCGGATAACGTGATGAACCGTGGGCTTATTCGCTATATCAAGAGTAAAACCACGCAGGTGTTGACCTCTGCCGACGTCACCAAAGTGATCGACAGCATCCAGCGGGGACGACTGGCCGCCAATTGGCAGACCCATAACCAGCATGTGGCGCAGTTGAAAGCACGTCACAGCGAGGTTCCCCACCCACCTTTATCCGTAGCTGCAATGCCTGTCGTCAATCAGGTGGTGAACGCCGCGCCCACCATCACCGAATCGAGCCCTCAAGCAAATCCACTATGCCCCAGATGCGGCAACCCGATGGTATTGCGTACCGCCAAACGGGGGGATAACCGAGGCAATCGGTTTTGGGGATGCAGTGGATACCCCAAATGCAGATCCATTGTAAATCTCACGGGGAACAGCAAGGCATGAACAGCCACACAAGGGAAACTCACCTGACATCAAGGGCGGCCAATTGGCCGCCCTTGATACTTCTTAGCGAATCGTCGCCATCTGCCGCACGCATCGCTGTTCTCTGTCATCCACCCGCTTGGCAAACCAGGCGGTGGTGAGGTTGCGGGTAATTTTCGGGCTCTTTAGCTGAATGCCGGGCAGGATGGCGCGGGGCAGTCGCTTGCCCGCTTGCTTGTCGGCCAGGCTAAAGATGCGATGGTAGAGGTCGGTCTCGGCAAATTCGGCGGTATCCCCTTTGCGCAGGCTCTGGTGGATCGCCTGTTTGCTCATATTGACCCGGTTGGCGAGGGTGTAGACGGCAAGCTCGGTATTGCCCGGCAGATCCGAGTCATAGCGGATCAGATCCCCGTCCAGCGCCAGAGTTTTGCCACTCAAGCGGCTGACGGCGGCCTGAAAAGCGGCATTGCGGCTGGCGTACCAGCCGGCGTTGAAATCGGCAAAGCGGTAGAGGGTATCCGGGTAGTCGGCGGGATAACCGAAGATATGTTTGGTGCCAAACCAGATGCCGCCGCGACGGGTAAAGACTTCGTGGCGGATGGAATCCTTGATTGGATAGGGGTAGCCACGGGCGTTGGCCTCGGCAAAGGCGATGCTCACCTGCATCGGACCGCCGGTATGCACCGGGTTGAGGTTGCCAAACAGCGTCTTGCCCATCGGCAGCATGCTGATCATGTCTTCGAAAATTTCGCTCATCTCCCGCTCGGTACGCAACTTGTCGATCCGCTCGGCGTAGCTCTTGCCGGTGGGCGAGTTGATGGAGAGCGCGGCCCGCACCATAAATTCGGGGATCAGCAGCTTGGCTGCCCGTGAGTTGATCTCTTTCCAGGCGATCTTGCCAAGGCCCGGCACCACGGGGTCGGCCTGATAAGTAGCTTCCTGCTCCGCCACCGCCAGCACGCTACAGACATTGTGATCATTGACCGTCACCCCCTGGGTGGTGAGCGCCGTCACCACGTCGTTGGCCCACCCCTGTTTGTCAGGCACCTGACGGGGCAAGAAGCGCACGATGCGGCTCTTCATATCCGCCGGTTTGCGCGGCTGCATGGCAGGCGGCGTTTTGGGGTTGCTCACGCTCGCCTCTTTGGTGGGCGCGGAGGCGGGATCACTGGCACAACCAGCCAGCAACAAGGCAGAGCAGAAGGCAAGAAGACGACAGGAAGGCAAAGCGGTCATAAGCATGTCCATTTTTTGTAGGCCCTACAGGCAGCGCCGCTGGCACTGCACTGACAAGCAAAGTGGGGCCATTGTAGAGGATTGCCTGCTGCAGTTGAAACCCGCGCTCGCAGCATCCCCTCCCCTTGCCAGCTTTTACCACCCCACGCGCCATCCGTTGTCTGCGATACGGAACTCATGACCTTCCTAAATGGCTCACCCGCTCCGAACCGAACGCTTAGCGACAGATAAAAAGAAACCCCCACCATCGCTGGCGGGGGTTGGTCGTCTGGCAAATCGGGCTGATGCCCGCTGCAAACGCTTAGCGGTTTTTCACCTTCTGGTGCAGCTCCTGCACCGAGTTGACGTTAGCGGTGGCATCCACGCTGATGGCCATGCAGGTGGCAAACGCCTCATTCATGGTGGTGGTATACGCCACCTTGTTCTGCAAGGCGGCGCGACGCAACTGCTTGGAGTCCTGGATCGCCACCCGCCCTTCGGCGGTGTTGACGATGTAGGTGTACTCGCCATTCTTGATGCGGTCGAGAATGTGCGGGCGTCCTTCATGCACCTTGTTAACCAGGCGCGGGTTGATGCTCGCTTCACCCAGCGCTACCGCGGTGCCGTGAGTGGCATCCAGCTCGTAACCCAGCTCCAGCAGCTTGGCAGCCAAGTCGACCACCTGCGCCTTGTCGCTGTGACGCACTGACAAGAGGGCACGACCCTCTTTCGGTACGGCGTGGTTGGCACCCAGCTGCGCCTTGGCATAGGCCTCGGCAAAGCTGCTGCCCACTCCCATTACCTCACCGGTGGAGCGCATCTCTGGCCCCAGCAGCGGGTCAACCCCCGGGAACTTGGCGAACGGCAGTACCACCTCTTTCACCGAGTAGTAGGGTGGGATGATCTCTTTGGTGAAGCCCTGCTCTTGCAGCGACTGACCAGCCATCACACGGGCGGCAATCTTGGCCAGCGGGGCGCCGGTCGCCTTGGAGACGAACGGCACGGTACGGGCGGCACGCGGGTTCACCTCGATGAGGTAGATGTCATCGCCCTTGACCGCGAATTGCACGTTCATCAGGCCGATAACGCCGAGCTCCAGCGCCAGCTTGCGCACCTGCTCGCGGATCTCGTCCTGAATCTTCTTGGACAAGGTATAGGGAGGCAGGGAGCAACCGGAGTCACCGGAGTGGATACCGGCCTGCTCGATGTGCTCCATGATACCGCCGATGACCACATCGGTGCCGTCGCAGATGGCATCCACGTCCAGCTCGGTCGCATCGTCCAGGAAGCGGTCCAGCAGTACCGGCGATTCGTTGGAGACGCTTACCGCCTCGGCGAAGTAGCGACGCAGATCCTGCTCGTCATAGACGATTTCCATGGCGCGGCCACCCAGCACGTAGGAGGGGCGAACCACCAGCGGGTAGGTAATGCGCTCGGCCAGCAGCACGGCCTGCTCCAGCGCGGTGACGGTGCCGTTTTCCGGCTGCTTGAGGCCAAGGCGCTCGACGGCAGACTGGAAGCGCTCGCGGTCTTCGGCGCGGTCGATGGCATCCGGGCTGGTACCGATGATCGGTACGCCGTTGGCTTCCAGTGCACGGGCCAGTTTCAGCGGGGTCTGGCCACCGTACTGGACAATCACGCCCTTGGGTTTTTCGATGCGCACGATTTCCAGCACATCTTCCAGAGTCACCGGCTCGAAGTAGAGACGATCCGAGGTGTCGTAATCGGTGGAGACGGTCTCCGGGTTGCAGTTGACCATGATGGTCTCGTAACCGTCTTCGCGCAGGGCCAGCGCCGCGTGCACGCAGCAGTAGTCGAACTCGATACCCTGACCGATACGGTTCGGGCCACCGCCGATGATCATGATCTTGTCGCGGTTGCTCGGGGCCGCTTCGCACTCCTCGTCATAGCTGGAGTACATGTAGGCGGTGTTGGTGGCGAACTCGGCGGCGCAGGTATCGACCCGCTTGTAGACCGGGAAGATGTTGTTGCGGGCACGCAGTTTGCGCACTTCCCCTTCGGCCACACCGAGGATCTTGGCCAGACGGGCATCGGCAAAGCCTTTGCGCTTCAGGGCGCGCAGGAAGTCAGCATCGAGACCGGCCATGCCGCGCTCTTTCACCTCTTCTTCCAGTTTCACCAGATCTTCAATCTGTACCAGGAACCAGGGGTCAATCTTGGTCAGCTTGAAGATGCCGTCCATGGAGAGACCGGCGCGGAATGCATCGGCGATGTAGAAGATACGGTCGCTACCGGCATCCTGCAGCTCGTGACGGATGCGGGTCAGGGAGTCCGGGGCGTTCAGATCCACCATGGGGTCGAAGCCGGTCTTACCGGTCTCGAGGCTGCGCAACGCCTTGTGCAGGGACTCCTGGAAGTTACGGCCGATAGCCATCACTTCACCGACCGACTTCATCTGGGTCGTCAGACGGTCGTTGGCACCGGCGAACTTCTCGAAGTTGAAGCGTGGCACCTTGGTCACCACGTAGTCGATGGCCGGCTCGAAGGAGGCCGGAGTGCGACCGCCGGTGATGTCGTTCATCAGCTCGTCGAGGGTGTAACCGATGGCGAGCTTGGCTGCGATCTTGGCGATGGGGAAACCGGTCGCCTTGGAGGCCAGCGCAGAGGAGCGCGACACCCGCGGGTTCATCTCGATGATGACCATGCGGCCATCTTTCGGGTTGATGCCGAACTGGACGTTGGAGCCGCCGGTCTCGACACCGATTTCGCGCAGCACCGCCATGGAGGCGTTGCGCATTAGCTGGTACTCCTTGTCGGTCAGCGTCTGGGCTGGCGCGACCGTGATGGAGTCACCGGTGTGGATACCCATGGGGTCGAAGTTTTCGATGGCGCAGACGATGATGCAGTTGTCGTTGCGATCCCGCACCACCTCCATCTCGTACTCTTTCCAGCCGATCAGCGACTCGTCGATGAGCAGCTCTTTGGTCGGCGACAAGTCCAGACCGCGCTCGCAGATCTCAACGAACTCTTCGGTGTTGTAGGCGATGCCGCCACCGGAGCCACCCATGGTAAAGGAGGGACGGATGATGCAGGGGAAGCCAACCATCTGTTGCACGCCCCACGCCTCTTCCATGTTGTGGGCGATGCCGGCACGCGGGCACTCCAGGCCGATGCTGCGCATCGCCTTGTCAAAGCGGGAGCGGTCTTCGGCCTTGTCGATGGCGTCGGCGGTGGCACCGATCATCTCGACACCGAACTCGGCCAGCACGCCATGCTTCTCCAGCGCCAGTGCGCAGTTGAGCGCAGTCTGGCCGCCCATAGTGGGCAGGATGGCGTCCGGGCGCTCTTTCTTGATGATTTCGCGCACCACTTCCCAGGTGATGGGCTCGATGTAGGTGGCGTCTGCCATCTCCGGGTCGGTCATGATAGTGGCCGGGTTGGAGTTGACCAGAATGACGCGGTAGCCCTCCTCGCGCAGGGCTTTGCACGCCTGGGCGCCGGAGTAGTCAAATTCGCAGGCTTGGCCGATGACGATGGGGCCGGCGCCGAGGATCAGGATGCTCTGAAGGTCGTTACGTTTTGGCATGAAACTCTTTCCTCTATTTCTTAGGCGCGATACTGCTTAATCAATTCAATAAAGTGGTCAAAAAGACCGGCACAGTCGTGCGGACCCGGGCTCGCTTCGGGGTGCCCCTGGAAGCTGAAGGCCGGACGGTCGGTGCGATGGATACCTTGCAGGGAACCATCAAACAGGGAGACGTGGGTGGCGCGCAGGCAATCCGGCAGGCTGTTCTCGTCTACCGCAAAGCCGTGGTTCTGAGCGGTGATCATGACGGTGTTGTCATCAAGGCTCTTCACCGGATGGTTGGCGCCGTGGTGGCCAAACTTCATCTTGACGGTCTTAGCACCGGAGGCCAGACCCAGCAGCTGGTGACCCAGACAGATGCCGAATACCGGCGTGCTGGTATTAAGGAAAGCCTTGATGGCCTCGATGGCGTAGTCGCACGGCTCGGGGTCGCCGGGGCCGTTGGAGAGGAAGATGCCATCCGGGTTCATCGCCAGTACCTCGGCGGCCGGGGTCTTGGCCGGTACCACGGTCAGGCGGCAGCCACGGTCAACCAGCATCCGCAGGATGTTGCGCTTGACGCCAAAGTCATAGGCTACCACGTGGTACTTCAGCTGGTCGGCATCCGGGGTGACGTGCCCCTTGCCAAGCTGCCAGCTCCCTTCGGTCCAGTTGTACGCTTCACCAACCGTTACCTCTTTGGCCAGATCCATCCCCTTCAGACCGGGGAAGGCGCGGGCCTGTTCGAGAGCATAGGCTTCATCGACCTGTTTCCCGGCCAAAATGCAGCCAGCCTGAGCGCCTTTCTCGCGCAGGATGCGGGTCAGTTTACGGGTGTCGATGTCGGCGATGCCAACGATGTTGTGAGACTTGAGGTATTCGGAGAGGGATTGCTGATTGCGGAAATTGGAGGCAAGTATCGGAAGGTCCCGGATGATCAATCCCTGAGCATGGATCTGACTGGACTCTTCATCTTCGCTGTTGGTGCCGGTGTTGCCTATATGGGGGTAAGTGAGGGTGACTATCTGACGGGAATAAGAGGGATCGGTGAGGATTTCCTGATAGCCCGTCATCGACGTATTGAAAACCACTTCACCAACGGAACATCCCTCGGCGCCTATCGACACGCCTTTGAATACAGTTCCATCTTCCAGCACTAGCAATGCAGTGTGATTCAAGACAACCTCCAGTTATTTAGCTTTAAATTCAGCAATTTACCTGGGTGTTGCGGGCTCGGTTCCGGTCTTGGACAGGACTCGAACCCGGCAGATTTCTGGCAAATTGGGCGCATTCTACTTAAAAA
>NZ_JAAKNE010000082.1:0-20005 GCF_049170755.1 Aeromonas sp. 604176 | reverse complement strand
ATCGCCATGGTTGCCATCAGCAAATCCTTCCTGGGTCACTACCTGGGTGCGCAAGAGGGCATGAACGGCCTGATGGCCAAGGCGCTGCGCGAGAAGGGCAAGAACGTTGACACCAAGCAACTGAACAAAGTCACTGCCGTGTTCATGATCCTGACCACCTGGGCCATCGCCACCATCAACCCGAGCATCCTCGGCATGATTGAAGACCTGGGCGGCCCGATCATCGCAATGCTGCTGTTCCTGATGCCGATGTACGCCATCACCAAGGTTCCGGCCATGCGCAAATACGCTGGCAACATCAGCAACGGCTTCGTGACCATCATCGGCCTGATCGCCATGTCCGGTATCATCTACAAGCTGATTGCCTGATAACTCCGGTTACCAAGTTGAATGAAGAAGCCGCCTCGCAAGAGGCGGCTTTTTTATGGCCGGGATTCAGATTGGGCATTGTCGATATTTTCCGACTGCCAGAGGGCGTAGCCCTTGCCGGAGGCCGTGGTGGGCAGATCAATCTGCATCAGGTCATTGCCGATGACGAAGGGACCTGTGTAGCGGGCACGCAGATCCTGCGCCAGATCTTTGACCCTGATCTTGCCGTTGAGTCCGATGTGGCTGAACACGGTCAGGGCCGGTCTGGCTTCGTTCAGCACGCGGGCGGCCTGCTCGGGGGAGGCGAGGTGCCCGGCGATCGCCTTGTAGCCCGGGTTGGCCTTCATCTGCTCGGCCGAGGTCATGGAGACGCAGTGCACCAGCAGATCGGCTCCCTTGGCCTCTTTCACCACCTGCGGGCTGTAGCGGGTATCGCCGGAGAGCACCACGCTGTGGCCGTGGTAGTCGATGCGATAGCCAAACGACGGCTTGATGTTGACCCCGTGGTCGTTGTCAAAGGCGGTCACCTTGACCCCATCCCGGTCGTAGACCACCCCGGCAGTCACCTCGTGGCTGTTGATCTTCACCCCGTCCAGCGGCGTCCCCTCATCCTTGACCCGGGTGGCGATATCGGTGGCGTAGGCCTGCTGCAGGCCGTGAGCCAGGGCATCGGTGCCCTTGGGCCCGTAAAGCTCCATCGGTGCATGGCGCTGGCCATAGGCCGGTTGCAGCCAGCCGGTCAGCCAGAGATCCGCCAGCCCGTTGGTGTGATCCGAGTGGAAGTGGGTGAGGAAGAAGGCGTTGACCCGGCCGATGGGGATATGCAGTTGCCACAACCGGGTGGCGGAGTTGCGGCCAAAATCGAACACCAGCTTCTGGTTGCCCGCCTCGACCAGGGTGCTGTAGCCGCCGCGGCTGATCTGGGGCACCGGGGTGCCGGTGCCGAGCAGGCTGACCCGAAAGATATCGGGCCGGGCTTGAGTTGCTGAGGCAGGGGCATGATCGTGGTTGCTGATAAAGCTGCTCTCGGCAGCCTGACTGGCGCCGCTGGCCAGCAGACCGACCAGTAATGCGGCCAGATAGGTGCTTTTCATGGGAATTTATCCTGTGGGGAAGGGACGGCATCACTGTATTGGTAACTAAAAGTTGAATAAATTGGCTAAAATCCATTTCTTACTAAACTTTTGGTTGTGAATTGGGGCCCTGGTCGCGGGACAAACGGCCTTGAAACGGGCAAAAAGGAGGGGTTGTGGACCGATTGACCAGCATGCGAATCTTCACCCGGGGGGTGGCTCTCGGCTCCTACAGCGCGGTGGCGAGCGAAGAGGGGATCAGCGCCCAGATGGTGGGCAAGCATGTGCTGGGACTGGAGCAGTGGCTGGGGGGCAAGCTGTTTCACAAGACCACCCGCCAGCAGAGCCTCACCGAACTGGGCCAGCTGTTTCTCGCTCGCTGCCAGCGGGTGCTGGAGGAGCTGGCACTGACCGAGTCGCTCACCCAGAACCTGCTGGCCGAGCCGGCCGGACGGCTGCGCATCGCCGCTCCCCTCAGTTTTGGCCACCACCGGCTGGTGCCGCTGCTGCCCGCTTTTCTTGACCGCTACCCCAAGCTGGATCTGGATCTGCAGCTCACCCCGCGCTGGGTCGATCTGGTGGAGGAGGGATTCGATGCCGCCATCCGCACCCTGCGCCCGCAGGATGAGGCGCTGATCGCCCGTCCGTTGCTGACCCAGCACTACCGGCTCTGCGCGGCCCCCGACTACCTCAATCGCCACGGCGTACCCCGTCATCCGGCCGATCTCGCTCGCCACCAGTGCCTGCACGGCAACTGGGGGGAGCACGAGCGTTGGCAGTTTGTCGGGGAGGATGGCCAGAGCGAGGAGGTGCGGGTCGCCTCGCGCCTGCGCATCAATCACTGGCCAGCCTTATTGACGGCTGCGCTCTCGGGGGCTGGCATCACCTTGCAGCCAGCCGAACAGGTGCGTGAGCATATCGCTGCGGGGCGTCTGCTGCCGCTGCTTGGCCGCTATCAGAGCCCGGCCAAGACCCTCTACTTCATCTATCCGGCGGCGCGGCGGCAGGTGCTCAAGATCACCCTGCTGGGGGATTTTCTGGCCGAATCCCTGCAAGCTGGGCCCGAGCCTGAATAAAAGGCTGCATATTCTCGCAGCCGCGCTTAATCATCGTGCTTAACAAAGGGGCGGAGCAGGCCTAACATGGCGGGATGTTTTTCTAGTCGGGACAAAAGGATATGTCTGGGTTGAAAAAGGATCTCGGGCTCTGGCAGGGGATGGGGCTGCTCGCCACCTCGCTGCTCGGCACCGGGATCTTCGTGGTACCGGCGACTGCCGCCTCGCTGGCGGGGGGGGCCTCGCTCTGGGCCTGGTTGCTGCTGATTGCGCTGGTGCTGCCCATCGCCTTTACCTTCGCTCGCCTCGGCCGTCGCTATCCCCATGCGGGCGGCGCGCCGCACCTGATCGGCCTCGCTTTTGGCAACGGCGCCGAGCGCTTCTCCGCCTTCCTGTTTCTGGCTGTGCTGCCGGTGGGGCTGCCTGCCGCCCTGATGATTGCCGCCGGCTTCTGGCATGCCCTGTTCGAGATGGGGGAGTGGATCCTCTGGGCCATCCAGCTGCTGACCCTGCTCGGGGTCTTTCTGCTGGGGCTGCGCGGGGCGCGCTCCTCCGGCAATCTGCAACTGCTGATCGCGCTCGCCATTTTGGGGCTCACCCTGCTTATCTGGTTCAAGGGGGAGGTGAGCTGGCGCGATGCGGCCCGGCCGCTGCCGACAACGGACGAGTGGCCTGCCATGGCCACCGCGCTGGCGGTGATGTTCTGGTGTTTCGTCGGGCTGGAAGCCTTCGCCCATATGGGGGAGGAGTTCAAGCGGCCGGAGCGGGACTACCCCATTGCCCTGCTCGGCGGTGTGCTGCTGGCGGGGCTTATCTACTGGATCCACTCGCTGGTGGTGCTCAAATATGGCCTCTACGGCGATGAGGCGAAAAACGCCACCGCCATCCCCTCCCTGCTGGCGCTGTTGTTCGGCCCCACCGCCAAGTGGCTGGTGGCGGTGCTCGGCTACCTCTCCTGCTTTGCCAGCATCAATATCTACATTCAGGGCTTTGCCCGGCTGATCTGGAGCATGGCGCGGGAAGGCAAGTTGCCCCCCTCGCTGGCCGTACTCACCGCGCGCGGCGCGCCGCTGCGGGCACTCGGTCTGGTGCTCGCTATCTGTCTGCTCTGCATCACCCTGATCATCTGGCTGCGACTGCCGCTCGATGAGCTGATCCGCTACGCCAACGGCAACTTCGTGCTGGTCTACCTGCTCTGCATGGCGGCGGGCTGGCGTCTGCTTGGCGGTGTGGGCAAGGGGCTGGCGGGGGTGAGCGTGCTGCTCTGCGCCCTGGTGCTGGTGGCGCTCTCCTCTCAGGTGCTCTATGCGGTGGTGCTGAGTCTTGGCTACGGCGGCTTCTCGTTGTGGCGGCGTCATCTGCGCCGCAGTCGTCAGCAGGATGCGCTTCCGGTAGCGAAGTAACGTCTCCCCGATGGTCGAAGAAATGAGAAAGCCCTGATGTTCAGGGCTTTTTTGATTCAGATAGATGGGGTGTTCATATGAGCACTCATTGGCACGCTATTTGCTGAAAAATGCGGGGTCGGATCAACTCAACGGCGATTTATAGCCAAAAAAAGTGGGATCCAGCTCCCGTTTTGCTTAAAGTGCTTTTTTCCGATCCCGTTAGTCGGAATGCCCGCAAGGATGCCCTTCAGACGCTAGCAGGATGGCCTGGCCAGACTGGCTCACAGAGATTTTATTGCTTCGGTTCTCTTTCATCTGTCACCTCGTGACAGCATCCTGTTCCGTTCAGTCAGTCCGGGTTTTGCGTCTCTCTCATCGTGCATTGTCTCCATCTGCAGCGAGTGAATCATGAGCGAATCGGTTTTTGAGATCCACGACTGGACCCTGAGCGTTGACGACAACATGCTGTGTCGCCCCGACCGCGAGGTCTACCTCGAACCCAGACTGGTCAATCTGTTGCGGTTTCTGGCCCATAATGCCGGCACCGTGTTTGGCCGCGATGCCCTGATCAACGAGGTGTGGGATGGCGCCGAGGTGACCGATCAGGTGGTGACCCAGTCCATCTTCGAACTGCGCAAGATCCTCAAAGATGGTCGCACCGATGCGACCGACTATATCGTCACCGTACCCAAGCGCGGCTACAAGCTGGTGGCACCGGTGCGGCCGCTGCAGGTGGTATCCGTGGTGATGGCGGACGAGCAGCCCGCGCCCGCGGTCAATACCACTCTCTCCGACAACCCGACTCTATCCGATCTGAGCCCGCCCGCGGCTCTTCAGGATGATGATGCACAGCCCAATGTCGCCCCTTTTCCCGCCGGGCCCCTGACCCGCGCCATCTCTACCCATGCCAAGGATGCCCGCAGCCGCTGGAAGATGGTGAGTTTCGATATCTTCGTGGCCATCGTGCTGATCGCCATTGTCAGCATGCTCAGCTACCAGCACACCAGCCCCCAGGTACACTCCATGCTGGATCCCAATCTGCTGGTGTTCCGCTTTCACTCCGGCATGGATGACAACAACGAGAACGTGCGCCTCGCCGATGGCATTACCCGAGCCCTGATGGGGGAGGTGGCGGTGGCTACGCCGCTACGGGTGCAGTACGGCGCCACCACTCTGATGGGGGGCATCATGCCCGGCAAGGAGCTGAGTGTGCGGGTCACCCGCCAGCCCCGCGGCACCTATCTCGATCTGGAGTATCGCAATATCAATACCAACCGGGTGCTGTTCAGCCATCAGTACCAGCTCAGTCGCCACAGTGTGCACGGCGTGTTGCAGGCGAGCAGCCAGGATCTGCTGCGCGCCCTCGACCAACCCGATGCCGAGCCGGGGATGGGCTGGCCGACCGATGATGCCTCCCTGATGGCGATGATGGAGGCGCAGTACTACATCAACAGCCGGGATCCGGTCGCCCTCAAGCGCGGCATCGATCTGCTGGAGCAGGCGCTGATTGCCCATCCGGATCAGCCGCTGCTGCTGGCGGAGCGCTATCTGGCTGGAGAGGCGCTGGCCACTTTGGCGGGCAAATCCGAGAGCGAGCGACTGCAGGGGATTGGCACCCATCTCGCCAGCGTGGTGCAAAACAGCGGCGCCCTGCCAGCCCGGGTGTGGGAGGCGTTGACCCTGCAGGCGATCCTCAACGGCCAGCAACAGCAGGCCAACTATCTGCTGGAGAAGGCGGCGAGTCGCGGCCGATCGGTGCTCTACTACATACTGCAGGGCAAGCTGGCGGAGCTGGACGGTCGCCCCGAGGCGGCGGGGGATGCCTACAGTCAGGCCTTCCTGATGGAGGCGACCGAGCAGACCTATCTGCTCTGCCAGCAGCTCGGTTTCTACAGCAATATGGAGAGCCTCACCCCGGCTCTGTTCAATGCGTTGGGTCAGAGCAAGGTGAAGCTCTTCTAACACCACAGTGTTGGTTTCCCCCGGTCGGCGCCGGTTGCCGGCCCCATCCACAGGCTGCCTTCGGGCGGCCTGTGCTGTTTCTGCTTGTCTCAATCCTGCTTCTTTGCCACCGGGGATAGTCGCTCTGGCGCGGCCCGATTTATCCCCCGCAGCTCCCCACTATCCCCACTTGCCTTTGCCTTGCACGCGGCATTCGCGGCATTCGCGTTTGTTCGGCTTTACGCCGCGCGCAGCTTGTGACATCTGCTCATTGTTGGCGGCGGGATAAGCTGTCTGTCTCGACCCATTTCTCATTGCTTACCGGTTATCGCCGTTGCGCTTTACCTCTGAGTTTGGATTGTGATGAGCCGAGCGAAGGGCCGAACAGGAGGTGAGCGGCCTTCAGGGTGATGGTCAGCAGGGCGTTCGGATGGTTACAAGGGGAGTGGGCGCATTGGGAGCTGCTTTATCCCGGGTTTATCTGGCCAAAAATATCAAGACGGCGAGATAAGGGGGTTATCAAGGGGCAAAAACGGGTTGGCCGGATATCAAGGTTTTATCAAGACGGCTGTGTGATGTGATGTCAATTGACTGTTTTTAAATGGTTTTTATCAAAAGCGACGAGGCGGCGAAAAAAGTTGCCTCATATTTTTATCCGTTAGCTGGTCTTTATGTTTTCCGGGGATGAGAGGCCTAGTCTGTGCCCATTCTTTGGCGGGGCGTTCCGCCAAATGTGTATGTGACGACCCGACCTTTTATAGAACCGGAGATCTTATGTCCCTAGATACGAGCAAGAAGATTGGCCTTATCGCCTGTACAGGTGTGGTGGCCGGCAACATGATGGGGAGTGGCATCGCGCTGCTGCCTTCGGCACTGGCCACCATCGGCTCCATCTCTGTCTTTAGCTGGGCAATCTGTCTGGTAGGCGCCATGGGCCTCGCCTTCGTTTTCGCCCGCCTTGCTACCAAGAACCCGCAAGAGGGTGGCCCCATTGCTTACGCTGGCGAGATCTCTCCGGTGTTCGGTTTCCAGACCGGTGTGCTTTATTACCACGCCAACTGGATCGGTAACCTGGCCATCGCCATTACCGGCGTCTCCTACCTCTCGGTCTTCTTCCCCATTCTCAACAGCCCGATCCCGGCCGCCGCAGCCACCATCGCTGCCGTCTGGATCTTCACCTTCGTCAACCTGCTTGGCGGTAGCTGGGTGAGCCGACTCTGTACTCTGGGTCTGGTGCTGATCCTGCTGCCGGTTGTCGGTACTGCGGTGATGGGTTGGGGTCATTTTGATGCCACCGTATACAGCCAGAACTGGAACACCACCAGCGGCAGCGACCTGCATGCGGTCATCAGCGCCGTGCTGATCTGCCTCTGGTCCTTCGTCGGTGTTGAATCTGCCGCCGTCTCTTCCGGCATGGTGAAGAATCCGAAGCGTACCGTACCGCTCGCCACCATGCTGGGTACCGGTATCGCCGGTGTTATCTACATCCTCTCTACCCAGGTGATCAGCGGCATGTTCCCGGCCGGTGAAGTGGCTGCCTCCGGCGCCCCGTTTGCCATGGCCTCTTCCGCCATCTTCGGTAGCTGGTCTGCGCCGTTTGTTTCTGCCTTCACCGCTTTGGCCTGCTTCACCTCGCTCGGTTCCTGGATGATGCTGGTAGGCGAGGCGGGCAAGCGTGCCGCCAACGATGGCAACTTCCCGAAAATCTACGGCGAAGTGGACAAGAACGGCGTGGCCAAGAAGGGTCTGATCCTGGGCTCCCTGAAGATGACTGCCCTGATGGTTGGCCTGACCGCCTTCACCTCCCAGTCCGCTCACGCTGCCGATCTCTTCAACGTGCTGACCACAGATGCGGTGCTGCTGACCATGCTGCCCTACTTCTACTCCAGCATTAACCTGATCCGTTTTGAAGGCATGACCTCCCGCAGCATCGGCGCCATGATCTTCTCCGGTGTGGCCTGTGTCTTCTGTCTGGTAGCCCTGATGGGTGCCAAGGGTTCCAACCTCACCGCTACCTTCGTGGTGTCGCTCATCATCCTGATGTTCTACGCCAAAAAACAGGGTCTGCGTCAGCACGACGCCCTGCTGAACGAACAACCCAGCAACTAATTCCCCCTTTTATCTTCCGAGCGCTCTTCACTCACCATCCCTGATGGAGAGCGCCCCTTTACGTGTGGAGCATTACGATGAATATCATTGCCATCCTCAACCACCTGGGCGTTTTCTTTAAAGAAGAACCCATTCGCCAGCTGCAAGCCTCCCTCGAGCGCAAGGGTTTCGAGGTTGTTTATCCGGTCGATGTGGCCGACCTGCTGAAACTGATCGAGAAGAACCCCCGCGTTTGCGGCGCCATCTTCGACTGGGACAAATACTCTCTGGGCCTGTGCAAGGAGATCCACGATCGCAACGAGAAGCTGCCGATCTTCGCCTTCGCCAACGACCAGTCCACCCTGGACATTCACCTGACCGACCTGCGTCTGAACGTGCACTTCTTCGAGTACCGTCTCGGCATGGCTGACGACATCGCCCTCAAGATGGGTCAGGCCACTCAGGAGTATCAGGACGCCATCCTGCCGCCGTTCACCAAGGCGCTGTTCAAGTACGTGGAAGAGGGTAAATACACCTTCTGTACTCCGGGTCACATGGGCGGTACCGCCTTCCAGATGAGCCCGGCCGGCAGCATCTTCTATGACTTCTACGGCCCGAACGCGTTCAAGGCTGACGTCTCCATCTCCATGCCGGAGCTGGGCTCCCTGCTGGATCACTCAGGTCCGCACAAGGAAGCCGAAGAGTACATCGCACGTACCTTCAACGCCGATCGCTCCTATATCGTCACCAACGGCACCTCCACTGCCAACAAGATCGTCGGCATGTACTCAGCGCCGGCTGGCAGCACTGTGCTGGTTGACCGCAACTGCCACAAGTCGCTCACTCACCTGATGATGATGAACGACGTGACCCCGATCTACTTCCGTCCGACCCGTAACGCCTACGGCATTCTGGGCGGTATCCCGCAGAGCGAATTCAGCCGCGACACCATCGCTGCCAAAGTCGCTGCGACGCCGGGTGCCCAGGCTCCCCGTTACGCCGTCGTCACCAACTCCACCTATGATGGCCTGCTCTACAACACCGGCTTCATCAAGGAGAGTCTGGATACCCCTTACATCCACTTCGACAGTGCCTGGGTGCCTTACACCAACTTCAGCCCGATCTATGAAGGCAAGTGCGGCATGAGCGGTGAAGCGATGCCGGGCAAGGTGTTCTACGAAACCCAGTCCACCCACAAGCTGCTGGCGGCCTTCTCCCAGGCCTCGATGATCCACATCAAGGGTGACGTGGAGGAAGAGACCTTCAACGAAGCCTTCATGATGCACACCTCCACCTCGCCGCAGTACGGCATCGTGGCCTCTACCGAGATCTCTGCTGCCATGATGCGTGGCAACACCGGCAAGCGTCTGATCAAGGACTCCATCGATCGCGCCATCTCCTTCCGCAAAGAGATCAAGCGTCTGCGTGATCAGAGCGAAGGCTGGTTCTTCGACGTATGGCAGCCGGACAACATCGACACCGTCGAGTGCTGGAAGCTGGATCCGAAAGATGACTGGCATGGTTTCAAGGACATTGATGACAACCACATGTACCTGGATCCGATCAAGGTCACTCTGCTGACTCCGGGTATGGGTCGTGACGGCCAGCTGCTGGAGAAGGGCATCCCTGCCTCTCTGGTCTCCAAGTTCCTGGACGAGCGCGGCATCGTGGTCGAGAAGACCGGCCCCTACAACATGCTGTTCCTCTTCTCCATCGGTATCGATCAGTCCAAGGCGATGCAGCTGCTGCGCGCCCTGACCGAGTTCAAGCGTGGTTACGATCTGAACCTGACCATCAAGAGCATCCTGCCGAGCCTCTATCGTGAAGACCCGAGCTTCTACGAAGGGATGCGCATCCAGGAGCTGGCGCAGCGCATTCACGAGCTGACCAGCAAGTACCGTCTGCCGGAGCTGATGTTCAAGGCGTTCGACGTACTGCCGGAGATGAAGATGACTCCGCACGCTGCATGGCAGCAGGAGCTGGCCGGCAACGTGGTGGAAGTGCCGCTGCGTGACATGGTTGACCGCATCAGCGCCAACATGATCCTGCCGTACCCGCCGGGAGTTCCGCTGGTTCTGCCGGGCGAGATGGTGACCCAGGATTCCCTGCCGGTGCTCGAGTTCCTCGAGATGCTGTGCGAGATCGGTGCCCATTACCCGGGCTTCGAGACCGACATCCACGGCCTCTATCGTCAGGCCGATGGCAGCTACACCGTCAAGGTGCTGCGTTAATCGACAGTGACAACAGTCGAAAGTGACAACAACGGGCCGCAAGGCCCGTTTTTCCCTCCGGAATTTCTCTTTTCTTGCGTGAGTCGCCAACCATGAAGCGAGTGCTCTCCATTCAATCCCATGTGGTCTTTGGCTGTGCCGGCAACAGTGCCGCCGTCTTTCCCATGCGTCGCCTCGGCATCGAGGTGTGGCCGATGAATACGGTGCAGTTCTCCAACCACACCCAGTACAGTGAGGGGTGGCAGGGGATGGTGATGCCCGGCGGTCATATCCGTCAGCTGGTAAACGGCCTGGCGGAGATCGGTGTGCTGGCCGAGTGCGATGCGATCTTGAGCGGCTACCTCGGCTCGGCCGAACAGGGGGAGGAGATCCTGGCGGCGGTGGCCCGGCTCAAGGCGCTCAATCCGGCCGCCCTCTACTTTTGTGATCCCGTGATGGGTCACCCCGACAAGGGGTGCATAGTGGCACCCGGCGTCGCCGATTTTCTGAAACACCGGGCACTGGCCTGCGCCGATATGCTGGCCCCCAATCTGCTGGAGCTGGAACAGCTCACCGGCCGCGATATCCGCAATGTGCCGGAGGCCATCGAGGCGTGCCAGCAGCTGCGCGCGCAAGGGGGCAAGCTGGTGATGGTCAAGCATCTGGGCAAGGCCGGCTTTGCCATGGACCGCTTCGAAATGCTGCTGGTGTGTGAGGAGGGGACCTTTCACCTCTCCCGCCCGCTCTACCCGTTTGCCCGCCACCCCATCGGGGTGGGGGATCTGCTGAGCGCCACCATGCTGGCCCATCTGCTGGCCGGTTGTACCCCGGTAGCGGCGTTCGAACTTACCAACGCCAGCGTGGATGCGGTGCTGGCTCGTACCTGGTTGACGGGGGCCTACGAGCTGCAACTGGTGGCGGCCCAGCACGAAATGGCGTTGCCGCTGGTGCGTACCCGGGCCACTCGCCTTGAGTAGAAGCGTCGCCGATTCTGGATACAAAAAAGCCCTGCTGGTCAGGGCTTTTTCGATTTCTGAAGCACGGGGGCAGTCGCGCCTTAATCCTTGGGATCCTTGAGCGCCTCGATCACATCCTCCTTGGGCCCGAGTCCCTCGACATGGTTGAAGGTGTCGAGCCCCTCTTGCGCACTGATGGTAAAGGCGTCGGCGCTCAGGTAGCTGCCGCTGCCGGCGCTCTCCATGATGACCACCAGCTCGGGCTGCTTGTCACCGTTGAGATCCAGCAATTTCAGCTCCTTGATGGAGCCATCGCGCGGCAGCACCTTGCCGTCGATGAACTGATCCAGCGGGAACTGGGGATTGGCGCCGGAGTAGAGGCGCACGTCGTAGCTGCCGATGGAGGCGGGTTCACCGCGTCCTTCAGCCACCGTGATCACCTGACCGGAGGGGAGTGTCAGCTGTTTGAAGAAGCTCTCCGCTGCCTGGCCGGTCAAGGGCAGAGTGAGCAGACCGAGTGTCATCAGCAAGGTTTTCATAGGCGTTACCCTTGTTACTGCGGTGAGCGGCAGGGCCGTTCACTGACGTCAACGTATGGAGATGGGGCGGTGCCGACACATGGCATCCGCCCCTCTGTTATGCCTCACAAGAGGCGTGCATTACCAGATCTTCACCCGTTTCTGGGGCGGCAGATAGAGCTTGTCCCCCGGCTGGATGTTGAATGCCTCGTAGAAGGCGGGAATGTTCGGCACCACGCCGTTGACCCGGTACTCGGGCGGCGAGTGGGGGTCGGAGCGCAGCAGCATCTGCATCAGCTCGGGACGATACATCCCTTTCCACACCTGCGCCCAGCCGAGGAAGAAGCGCTGCTCGCCGGTGAAGCCGTCCAGCACCGGCGCCTCCTTGCCATCCAGTGACAGCTCGTAGGCCTTGTGGGCGATGGTGAGGCCGCCCAGATCGCCGATGTTCTCGCCCAGGGTGAACTGGCCGTTGACGAACTGACCGTTGATGGGCTCGAAGCGGTTGTACTGGGCCACCAGCCGGCTGGTGCGGAAGCGGAACTCCTTGAGATCCTGTGGCGTCCACCAGTCGCGCATCATGCCATCACCGTCGGATTTGGCCCCCTGATCATCAAAACCGTGGCCCATTTCGTGGCCGATCACCCCGCCGATGGCGCCGTAGTTGACTGCGTCATCCGCTGTCATGTCGAAGAAGGGGGGCTGCAAAATGGCCGCCGGGAAGACGATCTCGTTGTTGCTCGGGTTGTAGTAGGCGTTCACCGTCTGGGGCGACATGTGCCACTCGTCCCGATCGACCGGCTTGCCGAGGCGAGCCAGATTGTCGGCATACTCGAAGGCTTGCGAGCGCTGCAGGTTGCCTACCAGATCGTCCGGTTTGATGGCGATGGCGCTGTAATCCTTCCACTTGTCCGGATAGCCGATCTTGGGTCGGAACTTGGCCAGCTTCTCGAGCGCCTGGGTTTTGGTCTGTGGCGACATCCAGTCGAGCTCCTTGATGCTCTGGCCGTAGGCGGTGCGCAGGTTCTCCACCAGCTGCTCCATCCGCTCCTTGGCCGCTGGCGGGAAGTAGCGAGCCACATAGAGCTGGCCGACCGCTTCACCCAGATGATCGTTCAACACCCCCAGCGCCCGCTCCCAGCTGGCGCGCTGCTTGGGCGTGCCGCTCAATGTGGTGCCGTAGAAGGCAAAGTTGGCCCGGTCGGTCTCGCTATCGAGATAGGGTGCGTAGTCGGTCAGCAGTTGCCACTTGAGGTAGGCCTGCCAGTCGGCGATGGGGGTCTGGGCCATCACCTGATCCAGCGCGCTCAGATAGGTCGGCTGACCGATGATGAGCTCCGGCTGGCCAGCAATGCCCGCGGCATTGAGATAAGCCTGCCAGTCGAGATGAGGGGCGAGCCGTGCCAGTTCACTGGCGGGGCGCTTGTTGTAGTTCTTCTCCCGATCCCGCAGGGCGACGTTGTCCCACTGGATGGTGGCGAGCCGGGTTTCGAGGGCCAGAATCCGTTTGGCCTTGCCGCTCGGGTCAGACTCACCGAGGCGGCTCAGCATGGCGGCGATATGCTGCTGGTACTTCTGGCGCAGGGCCTGACTCTCGGTATCCTGCTTGAGGTAGTAGTCCCGATCCGGCAGCCCCAGTCCACCTTGATAGAGGTAGACCGCATAGCGGTCGGGGGACTTGGCATCGGCGTCGATCCAGATGCCAAACGGCGCGCCGCCGCCCATGCGGCCACTTTGGGCAAAGGCGCGGGCCAGTGCTGCCTGATCACCGATCCGGTCGATATCGGCCAGCGCCGGTGCCAGCGGGGTGAGCCCCTTGGCGTCACGGCCTGCCTGATCCAGATAGCTGGCGTAGAGATCGCGGATCTGCTGGGTCGGCGTGCCGGTGGCAGCCTCCTGCTTGGCCAGCCCCTCGACCAGCACCCGCACATCGGCGAGGGATTTGTCCCGCAGCATGTAGAAGGCGCCATCGGCGGGGCGATCGTCGGGGATCTTGGCGGTGGCGAGCCACTTGCCATTGACGTAACGGAAGAAGTCATCGCCGGGTTTGACCTGGGTGTCCATATTGGCCAGCGCCAGCCCGGAGTGTTTGGGGGAGTCTTGCGGTACCTGACTGCAGCCAGCCAGCAGGGCCAGTCCAATCAGGCCGGCCAGTAAGCTTTTCTTATTGTTCATCTTGTTTGATTCCAATTCGGATTGTTTGCTTCCCTGCCCATCTTCCTTGCTCCAACCGGTTATACGACCGCCTTGCGGCCAGCCTGGTGGAGAGGGCGGGCGAGCCTCACTCTAGCAGCAGGGTTGCAGCTTGATAAGCCCGACTCTGCTAAGATCGGCCGGTCCGTTTTGGGGAAGCCTATGATTTCTCATCTTTATTCTCGCTTTTGTCTGACTATGCCAGCGCCGGAAGGTTCCACCAGTCTGCTGGTGGCTTTCAGTGGCGGCCTCGACTCCACCCTGCTGCTGGTGCTGGCGGCGCAGTATGCCTGCGAGCACAGCCTGCCACTTCGCGCCCTGCACGTGCACCACGGCCTCAGTCCCCATGCCGATGAGTGGGTCGCTCATTGTGAAGCCGTGTGTCAGCAATTGGCGGTGGAGCTGCTGGTCGAGCGAGTGACTCTGGCCCGTGGCAATGGCGAGAGTCTGGAGGCGCAGGCGCGCACCGCCCGTTACCAGCGGCTGACTGCCCGGATGCGGGAGGGGGAGTGGCTGCTCACCGCCCACCATCAGGACGATCAGCTGGAAACCCTGCTGCTGGCCCTCAAGCGCGGCGCCGGTCTGCGCGGGCTGGCGGGGATCTTGCCAAGCCAGCCCTTTGCCGGCGGCCTGTTGCTGCGCCCGCTGCTCGATATGAGTCGCGCCGAGCTGGGAGAGGCGGCGGCGAGCCTCCCCTTTGGCTGGGTGGAGGATGAGAGCAATCTGGACGTGAGTTATGACCGCAACTTTTTGCGCCAGACGCTTATCCCCCAGCTCAAGGCGCGCTGGCCCGCCATGGCCCAGACCGCAGCGCGCAGCATGGCCCTGTGCGCCGAGCAGGAGGCGCTGCTGGATGAGCTGGCCGAGAGTGACTGGCAGCTGGCGGGCGAGGGGGAGGCGCTCCATATCGGTCCGCTGCACGCCCTTTCACCCACCCGGCGCAACAATCTGCTGCGCTACTGGATCCGCCGGCAGGGGGGCGAGATGCCATCCCGTGAGCAGCTTGCCCGGCTGTGGCAGGAGGTAGCGCTGGCGCGCGGCGATGCCAATCCCCAGCTCAACTGGGGGCGCCAGAGCTGTCGCCGTTATCAGGAGCGGCTCTATCTGGTGAGCCCTGACCTGCAACCCTGTCATCAGGTATTGCCGCTGACCGTGGGTGAGCCGCTGACCCTGCCGGACGGGTTGGGCGAGCTGGTGGTGCGCATGGCGGAGCACGGCGAGGGGCTGCTGCGTGCCCCCCGAGCGGATGAGCCGCTCTCGGTGCGTTTTCAGGTGGCGCCCGGGATCCCCCTCAAACCGGTGGGGCGAAGCGGCAGTCGGCGGATGAAGAAGCTGCTGCAGGAGTATGGCGTGCCTTCGTGGCAGCGGGGGCGCATCCCCATCCTTTACTATGGCGAGCAGGTGGCGGCGGTGGTGGGGCTCTTTGTCTGCGACGGCTTTATGGCTGAGGGAACTGGTCTGGTCTGCCACTGGCAGGGAAGCGGTACAGCCCCGGTTCTGCCCGAGCAGGATCTTGCTTGAGGTGATCTCGGTGTAAGGGGGAGTTAGCCCAAAAAAAAGAAGCTCCGGTCACATGGCGTGCATGTGCCGGAGCAAAGAAGAGTTCGGGATTATTCGATAAGGCCGGCTGAGCCGGCTTTTTTGCGAGCATAGAGGTGGTTGTCGGCCGCCTCGTAGAGGCTCGGCACATCGACCCCGGATTGCCAGCTGGCGGCGCCAAGGCTGCATCCGACCGAGAAGGTGCTGAGCTCCTTGTTGGTCATCAACATATGCTGCAGTCGCAGCCAGACCGGGCGCCACGCCTCGGGTTCGGCCGGTTGCAGCAGCAGGGCAAATTCATCTCCCCCGAGCCGGAAGGCTTGATCCGTGCTGCGGATGCACCCCTTGAGCAGCTGGGCGAAGCGGCTAAGCACCAGATCCCCCACTGGATGACCCCAAGTGTCATTGATCTGCTTGAAGCGATCGAGATCCAGCAGCACCAGCACCAGTCCGTGGGGCTCGCGGCTATGCTGCTCGATGGCGCGGCCGATGGCTTCGTCAAAGTAGGAGCGGTTGCCAAGGCCGGTCAGGTGATCGAGCCGGACCAGCTGATCCAGTTTTTCCAGCCGCAGATAGAGGGGCAGCAGCAGGCAGAGCAGCTGATGGTATTGCATCAGTACCCGTTGCGGGCTGCCGCTCAGCGGGTGTTCCAGCTCGTAGTGGAGCTGGCCGAGCAGCTGGCCATGCTGACCGCGCAGCTCGAACGGATAGTTGTGCAGGTTGAGGGTGGCCAGCGGCGGGTGCTGGATCAGCACATGGGGCTGGCCACAATCGAGGTAGAGACCGTGGATCCTGACAATTCTTGCCGCACGATCGGCAAAAGTTGTCAGCAGACCGCCGAGATCGCTCTGCCCCAACAACTGCTCGAGCAACTGGTTGCGTTCAACGCTGGGCAACGGCGTGAGCCGCTCCATCTGGCGAACCCACTGCTCGATGCCATGGCTAAAGCCATTAAGTGACGACGTATTTTCCATGGTCTTCCACCTGTAACACCTGACTACTGTCTCCTCCCTGCAATTGGCATGCCCAATATATCTTTCCTGCCCGCCAGATCGGCTGACTAAGCTTAAGTCGATAAAAGGAGAGGGAAATTTGTACACCGACCTGTTGATCCTGCTGTTCGCCGCCGTGCTGCTGGTGGCAACTTTCCGGCGCCTCGGCTTGCCGGTGATCCTCGCCTACCTGATTGCCGGCGTCTTGCTCGGCCCCCACGGGCTGGCGGTGATCACCGGTCAGTCGATCATGCAGACCATTGCCGAGCTGGGGATCGTCTTTTTGATGTTCTCGCTGGGGCTGGAGTTCTCCCTGCCGAAACTACTGGCGATGCGCCGGTTGGTGCTGGGGGTCGGGATGTTGCAGGTGCTGCTCACGTCACTGCTCTTTTTCGCCATCGGCTGGTGGTGGGGGCTGGGTCTGGCCCAGTCGCTGGTGGTGGCGGGAACGTTGGCACTCTCCTCGACGGCTGTGGTGATCAAGCAGCTCGGCGAGCAGAAACAGCTCCATACCCGCCGCGCCCAGCTGGGGGTGAGCGTGCTGCTGTTTCAGGATCTGGCGGTTGTGCCCCTGCTGGTGATGATCCCGATCCTCGCCCAGCCGGAAGTGCAGGGGAGCGCCCTGGCCGCCGAGATCGCCTGGGCCACCCTCAAGGGGCTGTTTGCTCTCTTCACTCTGCTGGCGGTGGGCAAGTGGTTGCTGCCGCTGCTGTTTCACGAGGTGGCGCGAGCCCGCTCCGACGAGTTGTTCGTGCTGAGTGCCCTGCTGGTGGCGCTGCTGGCCGCCTACATGACCCATTCGCTGGGGCTGTCGATGGCGCTGGGGGCGTTTCTGGCGGGGATGATGCTGGGGGAGTCCCACTACCGTCATCAGCTTGAGGTAGACATCAAGCCCTTTCGCGATGTGCTGATGGGGCTCTTCTTTATCACCATCGGCATGGCCATGGAGTGGGAGCTGGTGGCGCGGGCTTGGTGGCAGGTGCTGATCTGCGTGGTGCTGCTGGTGCTGTGCAAATCCCTGCTGGTGCTGCTGGCCGGGCGGCTGATGGGGGAGCGAAAGCGCGACAGCATGGCCGCTGGCATCATGCTGAGTCAGGTGGGGGAGTTCGGCTTTGTGCTGCTGGCGCTGGCACTGCACCACGGCCTGCTGGATCAGCAACTGGTCTCCCTGCTGATCGGCATCGGCATCATCTCCATCGCCATGACTCCCTGGCTGGTGACCCAGGCCCATTCGCTGGCTCGCAGCCTCACCGATCCTGCGTTGCTGACCCGCTCCGAGGTGGCACAGTCGGGCCTGAGCAAAAACCAGCACGTCATCATCGCCGGCTTTGGCCGGGCGGGGCAGACCTGTGCCCGCTTTCTCAAGATCGAGGAGATCCCCTTTCTGGCCCTCGATCTTGACCCAGAGCGGGTGAGCGAGGCCAAGCTGGCGGGGGAGCAGGTGGCCTTCGGCGACGCCAGCCGCCGCGATATTCTGCTGGCCGCCGGGTTGTTGCGGGCACGGCTGGTGATCATCACCTTTGATGATCGCAAGCGGGTGGAGGCGATGCTGGCACTGATCCGCGAACTGGCGGGGGAGCTCAAGGTGCTGGTGCGTACCCGGGATGACAGTTTTCTGGAGCAGTACAAGCAGGCGGGGGCGTTTGAGGTGATCCCTGAATCCCAAGAGGGGGCCCTGATGCTGGTCTCCCACCTGCTGCTCAATTGCGATATCCCTATCGGTCGGGTGATCCGCCGGATGGAGCTGGAGCGCAGCAGTCAGTATCGCTTCCTGCACGGCTTCTACTGGGGGGATCAGAGCGCCAGCAATCTGGAGGCGGATCAGCTGCTCGAACGCCTCCATCCACTGTTGCTGCACGATCAAGCGTGGGCGGTAGGCCGTGAAGTGCGCGAGCTGCCGCTCGATGAGGTGCGGATCAAGGAGGTGCAGCGCGGCGATCAGAGTCTGGAGCCCAGACCCGAGCTGGTGCTGGCGGCCGGTGACCGACTGATCCTGTTTGGTACCGTGGTGGCGATGGAGCAGGCGGAGCAGCGTTTGCTGGAGGGGCGCTGAGTCCCCTTGCTCTCATCGGCAGCCCCCTTTACTCCCGCTCTTTTGGCAGCCCTTCGATATCGAGGAAGGCGGTGACCCGCTCCCGCTCCCTCAGAGTGTCCTGATAGCCCAGCTTGATCAGCTGTTGGCAATAACCCGGATAGAACATCAGAAAGCTGGCCAGACTGCTGGTCTCATCCCCCTTCACGCCCAACACCCGCAACAGCCGGCGCAACTTTAGCGGCAGTTTGCGCAGGTAGGCCAGTGCGATGGTGTCGAGATCCTGACTCGGTTTCAGCACGCAGGTCTCCACTCGTTTCAGCTTGAGGCGATTACGCTCCCGCTCAGGGATCAGATCCAGAGTCTGGTTGATGCGCCACAGCCGCTCCAGATCGGAGTTGAGGGTGTCGGTAAAGACGGTATCGAGCAGATGGCTGGCGATATTGGAGCTGGTGAGATGACCGTGATGATGGGTCGGCGCCGAGTGCGCTGGCGGATCCAGGGTGATCAGCAGGATCCGCTCCGCCCCCAGATGGATGGCGGGGCTGAGCGGGCTCAGCTGGTGGATGGATCCGTCGCCGTAGAACTTCTCTCCGATCCGGGTGGCTGGAAAGACAAAGGGGAGCGCCGAGGAGGCGAGCAGATGCTCAGATGTAAGCACGGTGCGCACCCCGCGACGTCTGGCCCGCTCCCAAGGATGGTGGTCAGCCCGCCCCTGAAAGAAGGTGGTGGAGAGACCGTCGTCGTAATCCGACGCCGTGATGGCCAGCGCCTCCAGACTGCCGTAGAGGATGTTGTCATCGATGCGGTGATAGTCGATGAGCTGATCCAGCAGGCGGTGCAGCGGCGCGTTGTCAAAGAGGTGAAAGGCGTGGTTGGTGTGGGGATTGATCAGCCCTGCCGACCCCTCGTACATCAGCCGCCACAGCAGTCGGCCGGGGTGAAAATCGAAGATGTGGTGAGTCTCGAAACGGCGCCAGACCCACTCCAGCTTGCGCACCCCCAGATGGAAGCAGGAGGCGTAGCAGGCCAGCGCGGTGACATTGATGGCCCCCGCCGAGGTGCCACACAGGATGGGAAAAGGGATGCCGAGATTGCGCGGGTAGAGCTCCGCAATCGCCTTGAGAGCGCCGACCTGATAGGCGGCGCGAGCACCGCCACCGGTGAGCAACAACGCTGTATTGGGTCTGGCCATATGCTGGCGCCTTATCGTGTTCTGACAAGAATGTTCCCACTGACAAGTTAACTATAAGGCGCTGTATCAAATATAAAAACGGGCGCTCGCCCGTTTTTTCATGGCCCCATGTCAAAGGGCGCGGTGAGGATTTTCCGGCCGCGCCAGCTGATCGAAGGCGGCGAATACCGGGGCGCTGGCGAGGATGCGACCGTGGCCCAGACCCCGGGTGCTCACCAGCCGGGTATGACCATCCTGACTGGCCCTCAAGGAATCGCCGTGCGGGGCAAATCTGTCCTCCTCGTCGTGCACGATTATCGCCGCGCCGCTGCGACTGGCGAGGCGACCCAGTGGATCGACCGTGCTCAAGGGGTGCTGGTACTCCTGCTCAATCTCCTTGACCACCGCATCGAACAGCCGGATGGAGTAGCCGGAGCGTGCCACCATACCGTAGAGCTGGGGCACATAGTCGAGCACCGG
>NZ_JAAKNE010000081.1:0-20177 GCF_049170755.1 Aeromonas sp. 604176 | reverse complement strand
CGGCAGAGCGGTTAGTCTAGCGGCGTTGAACCAACCCCATGAGGTACAGATGAAAACCGTATTGCGTTTTAGCCTGCTGGGCGCCTTGTTGCTGGGTGGCCATGCCTTCGCCGCCGAGCCGAAAAAATTTGATATCAGCATGTTCCCAGCCGCTGACGTGAATCAGGAACGTGTGGTGATCCGCCTGCCTGAAGTCGAGAAAGAAGCCGACATGATGGTCGAGCTGCAGGTCGGCAAAAAGATGATGGTTGATTGCAACGTACCGCGTTTTGCAGGCAACCTGGAACAGCACAGCGTCAAAGGTTGGGGCTACAACTACCTGAAGCTGGGCAAAGTCTCCGACCCCATCAGCACCCTGATGATGTGCCCGGATAACCAGCAGAAAGAGACCTTCGTCCAGATCTACGGTCAGGGCTTCTTCGTGAACTACAACTCAAAACTGCCGTTCGTGATTTACGTGCCGCAGGAGTATGAAGTGCGCTACCGTCTGTGGCGTGCCGACAACCTGGCCCAACCGGCCATGATTGAGTAAGCATGTTTGAACCAAAGGTTCAGCTGGTTCATCTGATGTGATAAATAAAGCGCCGTATGGCGCTTTATTTTTGCCTGCACAGTCCAAAAAGTGACGTGCAAATTGGCTGCACGTTTACATAAGTTTATTATTTATCAACGTTTTTTGTGTGTTATGCCACAAAATCGGCGTCAGCGATGGGGCAAAGTGACTTCGATAAAAGATATTTATTAACATAGTGAGAAAATTGATTTTGCACTCGGCGATGGCCTGATGATACTTGCCCGCAAAGGTCAAACTAACCAGAAAAAAGAGCACTATGAGCTTCGAATCAGACAAGCGTTTCAACGACTTCAAACATTTTCCCCGTGGCCTGCGTCGCAGTGGTGAATTCACTGTGGCCGAAGCGGACAGTCTGGAAAAGTATGGTACCGCCATGCTGGCACTCTACCAGGGCAACCTTGCACCCCGTGACGATGTCGAGTCCGCCTTCGTCGAGCAGGTCAAATCCGGCGCAGCCGGTGCCAACCCCCATGCCAAGGTGTGGTTCAAGTACCTCAAGGTGATCGGTCCCAAGCGTGTTCATCGCCTCTGCACCGTTGTTGGTGGTGCCAGCGAAGAGAGCAGCGGTGGCGGCAGCTTTGATGTCGGTGGTGGCAGCGGCGGTGGCAGTGACGAGTCCATCGATTAATGGATACCGAGCTGCTTCGGACCTTTATCGAGGTGAGCAAGACCCGGCATTTTGGCCGGGCTGCTGAAAATCTCTACCTGACCCAGTCGGCGGTGAGTTTCCGGATCCGCCAGCTAGAGCAGCAACTGGGTGTCAGTCTGTTTGCCCGTCATCGCAACAACATCCGCCTGACCGCCTCCGGTGAGCGTCTGCTGCCCTACGCAGACGCCATCTTGCACACCCTTGGTCGCGCCAAGCAGGATGTTGCGCTCTCGCCAGGATTCAGCCAGCAGTTGGCCATCGGCGCGCCCGCGGTGTTCTGGGAGCTCGATTTCAACGACTGGCTCAATCATATCTATGCACTGGCGCCCGGTTTAGCGGTACGGCTGGAAACGGCTTCCCGTGAGCACCTCTGCCGTCAGTTGCTGGAGCGCTCCCTCGATCTGGCCCTGCTCTCCGAACCCACCAAGATCGACGAGATTGCCCTGCATCCCATCGGTGAGCTGGTGTTCGAGCTGGTGAGTCGGGATCCGGCCGCCAATGCCGACAACCTGATGCAGATGCCGCACATCCACCTCGACTGGGGCACCAGCTTCGAGCCGCAACCCAGCCGCTTGCAGAGCCTGCAAAAGACCCCGGTGCTGCACTCCAGCTCCGCTAGCATGGCGTTGCAGTTCGTGCTGGCCAACGGTGGTGCGGCCTACCTGCCACGGCGCATGGTCAGCCCCTTCCTCGAGAAGGGGGCGCTCCATCTGGTGGAGGGGGGCCAGCCGCTGAGCCGTCCGCTCTATCTTGCATATCTGGAGAAATCCGATCGCCGTGAGCTGATCGATCAGCTGTTGACCCTGCCACTGGGTTGGCACGACGCCGAACTGCGCCTCAACGTCGAATAAGCGTCGAGTGTTATCCAAGAAAGAGCCCACCCCACTGTGGGCTCTTCTGTTTGGAGCAGATTGCAGGGAGCGAGGTCACGTAATTGGCGCGGGAGGCTTGGCGTCATCGGCCTGTAACGGTACCTTTTCAGGCTGTTTATCCGATTGAGCACTGACAGGGATGGATTGTAATTGATCGACTTTAGTCACCCCGAATGGCGGGCGCTGGCGCAGCAGTTGCTGAGCCACTCACCTGTGGTGATCCGTGGCCGTCAGTGGCAACCGCTGGTGGGCCTGCTCAAGGATAACCAGCTGCTGCTTGCCCACGGCAACCACAGCTATGAGCTCACCCCGGCCGGGCGGCGCTATCTCACCCGCGAGCTGATGCTGGCCGAGATCGCCACCGCTCCCCCCGAGCCCGAGGAGTGGTTGCATGCTCAGGGCTGGCAATTGGGGGAGCAGGTCAACGAACGGGTGCTGGCGGCGCTCTATCGCAAGAGCGAAGTGAACTTCACCCCCAACGAGCAGATCGATTTCGAGGACAAGGGGATCCGGCTCTGTGCCGATCAGCTGTTGCGCTTGCGCGCCGCCCAGCCGTTCAGCCTCTTTTTCAGCGGCGGCACCCTGATCGACGCAGCCCCCTGGTTGCAGGCGCTGGGGGAGGTGGCGCTGCCCGAGCGCACCCTGGCGGGTCTTGGCAAGATCCTGTGGGGGGAGGGGAGCATCGAGCGGGTGATCACCACAGACAGCGTCGGCGCCTTTGCCGAGCTGCCTCTTGAACCCGGCACCTTGCTGGTGTGGGCACCCCCATCGGCTCCCCTTGCCTTGCAGCAGGTGGTGGCCGCCTTGCCCCCCAATGTGCTGTGGAGTCATCTCACCGCCCTCGACCCTGCCGGGGTGGATCGGCTGCAGGCACTGGCCCAGCGCTTGGGTCGTCCGGCCAGCTGGTGGCTGCCTCGTGATCTGGCCCCCATCCTCAGCGCGTATGCCCAACCTTTGACTGAAGCTCGGCCCTGGGAACCGAGCCGGATCCCCAAGCCATTGTTAGCAGTTTGTAGCGGTTTGGTTGAGTCCAATTGTGGCTTGTCGGCCGAGGTGTGTGCGCTGGCGCCAGCGTGGCATGCCGTTGGTTGAAATTGGCCTGAAAGCGAGCCAAAAAGCGGTTTTCCCCCATTGAACGCGGTGATATAAAGAGTTGACGAAGCGCTCGCCAGATGAGCGCTTTTGTTTATCAAGCCGCTTTGCCACCCAACGAACTCAACGGAATACAGGGAATACCATGTTTGAAAAGGTTGTTGCCGCCCCAGCGGATCCGATCCTGGGCCTGACCGAAGCCTTCCGCGCTGACTCTCGCAGCCACAAGATCAATCTGGGCGTAGGGATCTACAAGGACGAGTCCGGTGCCACCCCCATTCTTCACTGCGTCAAGAAAGCCGAGCAGAAGCTGCTGACCGACGAGAAGACCAAGAACTACCTCGGTATTGAAGGCAATATCGAATATGGCCGCATCGTACAGCAACTGCTGTTCGGGCAGCACTCTGCGCTGGTTGCCAGTGGCCGCGCCAAGACCGCGCAAGCGCCGGGCGGTACCGGGGCCCTGCGTATCGCGGCCGAATTCGTGGTGCGCAACGGTCTGGCCAAGACAATCTGGATCTCCGATCCCACCTGGGCCAACCACGTCAGCGTGTTCCAGGCCGCGGGCCTGACCGTCAAGTGGTACAAGTACTACGACGCCGCCACCAAGGGGCTCGACTTTGCTGCCATGCAGGCCTCGCTGGCCGAAGTGCAGCCGGGTGAGCTGGTGCTGCTGCACGGCTGCTGCCACAACCCGACCGGTATCGACCCCACTAGCGATCAGTGGCGCGCGCTGGCCAAGCAGAGTGCTGCCGCCGGCTGGTTGCCGCTGTTTGACTTCGCCTATCAGGGTTTTGCCCGTGGTATCGAAGAGGATGCCGAAGGCCTGCGCATCTTCGCCGAGTGCCATGACGAGCTGCTGGTGGCGAGCTCTTTCTCCAAGAACTTCGGCCTCTACAACGAGCGGGTCGGCGCCTTCACGCTGGTCAGCGCGACCAAAGAGATCGCCGATGTGGCCTTCACCCAGGTCAAGACCGTCATTCGTGCCAACTACTCCAACCCGCCGTCACACGGCGCCGCTGTGGTCACCGCCGTGGTGAGCGATCCGGCTCTCTATGCCGAGTGGGTCGAAGAAGTGGCTGCCATGCGGGTGCGTATTCGCGAGATGCGCGAGCTGCTGGTCGAGAAGCTGGCTGCCCTCGGCGTGAGCCAGGATTTCAGCTTTATCCGCGAGCAGAACGGCATGTTCTCCTTCTCCGGTCTCACCAAGGATCAGGTGGAGCGCCTCAAGAGCGAATTTGCCATCTACATCGTCGGCTCAGGCCGGATCAGCGTAGCCGGTATTACCCGCGCCAATATAGATCCCCTCTGCGAGGCGATCGCCAAGGTGCTGTAATCGCATTGCCTTGTGCTCTGGCACTATGCCATGAAAAAGCCCGTCACCTTGGTGACGGGCTTTTTTGATCGTCAACGGCTGATCGCCAAACAAGGGTAAGGGCGGCTCAGTGGTGGCGGGTACCTTGCCACCATTTGCGCAGTTGCAGCAGCAGCGCGGTCAGGGCGCCGCCGCTCAGGGCGGTGAGTACCGCCAGCAGCAGGCTGCCGAGCAGGAAGGGAGGCACCAGGGTGGCCGCCTCCTGCTCCAGCCAGTGCAGGGTCCAGCTGAGGTGGAAAGGCTCCGGCGTTTTGTGCAGTACCAGACAACCGGTGCGATAGGCGTAGAGATACATGAACGGCAGGGTCAGCGGATTGTTGAACCAGACCGCCAGCAGTGCCAGCGGCAGGTTGAGGCTGAATGCCAGCGCCAGACCGACTGCGATGAGCGAGTGCATCGGGATTGGGAACCAGCAGGCGAAGATCCCGGCCGCCACCGCGCCGCTCAGGGCGCGGGTGCCCCCTTGCCAGAGGGCAGGGGCAAGCAGTCGCTCACCAAACAGGGCAAACCACTTCTGCTGGCGCAGGGTATCGGGATCGAGCTTGAAACGGGCAAACCAGCGACTCAGCATGGGCGGGCCATCTTGCGTTTTTGCCACTGGCGCACCGTGCTGATCCGCCAGAAGGTGCGGATCAGGGTGTAGCCGATAAGGGAACTGAGCAGGGCCAAGATCAGCGAGCCCAGCAACAGCGGCGGTGCCACTGTGCCCAGTACCGAGACCAGCCACTCCCAGGTGAATTCAATCTCGATCTGCTGCGCCGAATGTCCCAGCAACTGGCAACCCACCAGATAGGCGCCATAGAGCAGGGGCGGCATGGTAAAGGGGTTGGAGAGCCAGACCAGCGCCACCGAGAGCGGCAGATTGACCCGGCACAGGATGGCGCCACCGGCAGCCAGCAGCATCTGGCAGGGGAGCGGCACCCAGGCCATGAAGAGGCCCACCGCAAATGCCCCGGCAGCCGAGCGGCGGTTGAGGTGCCAGAGGTTGGCATCGAGCAGCAGTTTGCCGAACAGCCGCAGGTGCTTGTGTTCTTTCAGGGTTTGCTGATCGGGCATCCAGCGTTTAATGAGTCGTTTGGGCATATTGAAACCTTGCTAAATACTTGCTCCATGGATCTGCGTCTGTTGTCGTTTGCCCTGGGGGCAAGCTCCTCACTGCTCTGGCCATGGTTACCTTCACTCGCATGGGGGGGCCTGTTGCTGTCCCTGCTGATCCCCCTTGCATATTGCCGTGCCTGGCGGTGGCTGTTTCTCCTGCTCGGCATCCTCTGGATGCAGGCCAATCTTGCCTATAGGCTGGCCTGGCTGGAGCGGTTGGGCGATCAGACGAGCCACATGATAACCGCACAGCTGCAAAGTGCAGAGCCCGAGGGGGATAAATTTGTCCGGCTGCTGCTGCGGGTGAGCACCCTCGACGAGCAACCGGTGACACCTGAGCCCCTGATCCGGGTCAATGCCTATCAGGCATTACCCGCCATGACAGTGGGCAGCCGGATCACCCTGGTGACCTCGTTGAAACCGGCTCACGGTCTGGCCAACGAGGCGGGGCTGGATGGGCGGCGTCTGCTGCTGGGCAAGGGGGTCACCGCCACCGGCAATTTGCGTCGGGTGATAGATATTCAACAGGCACCTGTGGGGTGGCGTGAACGCTGGTTGGGCGCGGCGACCGAGAGTTGGCGCACTCTTGGCCATGCTCCCTTGCTGGCGGCGCTCACTTTTGGCGAGCAGAGTGGCATCACGGATGCCCAGTGGGAGCTGTTTCGCGGTAGCGGCCTGACTCACATAATCGCCATTTCTGGGCAGCACATTGCGCTGGTGGCGGTGCTCGGGTGGTGGCTGGGCAGGTTGTTTTGCCTGCGTGGCGCCATCATCACCTCCCTGCTGTTTGCCGCCGTCTACAGCGCGTTGGCCGGGTTTGCTGTGGCCACCGAGCGGGCCCTGATCATGGTGCTGGTGTGGAGCGTGTTGCGCTGGAGTCGGCGAGAGTGGCCGGCCTGGCGCATCTGGCTGTGGGCCTTTGTGGTATTGACCCTCTGGGATCCCTTCGCCCTCTATTCGGCCGGCTTCTGGCTCTCGTTTCTGGCGGTGGCCATCTTGCTGCTGGTGGGATATCTCCACGACAAGCCGGGGCTCTGGCAGATCCAGCTCTGGCTGCTACTCGGTCTGCTGCCGTTGCAACTGGCGTTGTTCGAGGGGATCGCGCCCCTTGCCATGGTGATCAACCTGTTGGCGGTGCCGCTCTTTTGTATCGCCATCATCCCGCTGGCCCTGATCGGTGTGCTGCTGGCGCCGCTCTCCACCTCGCTTGCCTACGGCCTGTTCTGGCTGGCGGATCTGGGGCTCGGGTGGGTGCTGACCATCCTGAATTGGCTGGCAGACCAACTGCAACTGTGGTGGCCACTGCCCGGTTGGTGGCTGCCACTCTGCACCCTGCTGTTGCTGCTCTGGTTCGCCGCGCAGTGGCGCTCGGCACGCTGGCTCTGGCTACCGGGTCTGTGTGCGCTGTTGCTGGCGCTCTGGCCAACGCCTGCCCGCTGGCAACTGCGGGTGCTGGATGTGGGACAGGGGCTGGCGGTGCTGATCAGCAAGGGGGAGCGAGCCATCCTCTATGACACCGGCGATCGCTATCCCGGAGGCTACAACATGGCGGACGCGGTGATCCTGCCCCAGCTGAGCCATCTGGGGATCCGGGTGATTGATCGCCTCATCATTAGCCACAAGGATCGGGACCATGCCGGCAATCGCAAGCGACTGCTCAGCGCCATGCCGGTGCGCTACGAGCTCTCCTCTTACCCTTTTAGTGAGAGAACGACGCTCTGCCAGCGTGGGCAACAGTGGCGTTGGCAGGGGCTCTCGTTTGCAGTGCTCTGGCCCGAGCGCCCCGGTGGCGGGCGCAATAATGATGGCTGCGTGGTGCGTATCAGCGATGGGCAGCGCAGCGTGCTGCTGAGCGCAGATATCGAGCGGCAAGCCGAGCAACGGCTGGTGGCGCTGGAGGGGGATGGGTTGGCCAGCACCTTGCTGGTGAGCCCCCATCATGGCAGTCGCACCTCCTCCACGCTCCCGTTTGTCGCGGCGGTGGCGGCAAAGGATGTGATCCACAGCGCCGGTTTTATGAATCAGTGGGGCTTTCCCCGTCCAGATGTGGTGGCCCGCTATCGGGATACCCGCCAGTGGATCACCGGTCAGCAAGGGGCGATGCTGGTCGAACCCACTGCAGCGGGCTTGAGCGTCACTGCCGAGCGAGATCTGGGGCCCTGGTACCGGCGCAGTGGTGAGTGGTGGCGGCCGAGAGTGTGGTTTGAGCAATAATCCGTCATTTCCGCAGCGGATGGATTCTATATCGGTGGCGACGCTTGGTGTAATCCTGCGCTTTGGCTAGAATAGCCCGTCATTTCCATTACTAACGGCTATTCATGCAACAAGAAACCTCACAAGAGAGCTGGCCAGTATTCAAACGCCTGCTCGGTTATGTCCGTGATCGCAAGCTGGGCCTGGTCGGTGGCATCATCGGGATGCTGGGCTACGCCGCCGTGGATACCACCTTTGTCTACTCCATCAAGCCGCTGATCGATCAGGGCATCAATGGCAACGACAGCACCGTTTTGAAATGGATGCCCTTCTTCGTCCTCGGCATCGTTGCCCTGCGCGGTGTCGCCAACTTTCTCTCCAACTACTGCATGGCCTGGGTTGGCAACCACGTCGTGATGCGTCTGCAACAGCAGGTGTTCAATCACATGGTGGCGATGCCGATGAGCTTCTTCGACCGTCAGAATACCGGTCATCTGCTCTCCAAGGTGACCTATGACGCCAGTCAGGTCTCCTCGGCGGCGAGCACCACGCTGGTGACCCTGGTGCGGGAAGGGGCGACCGTAGTCGGCCTGCTCGGCCTGATGTTCTGGCACTCCTGGCAGCTGTCGGTGATTTTCCTGGTGGTTGGCCCACTGGTGGGGGTCATCATCGGCCTTATCAGCCGCCGTTTCCGCCAGATCAGCCGTCATATTCAGCAGGCGGTAGGGGATATCACCACCTCCACCGAGCAGATGCTCAAAGGGCACAAAGAGGTGCTGATGTTTGGTGGCCAGAAGGTGGAAGAGAAGCGCTTCTTCCAGGTCAGCAACAACATGCGCCAGCAGACCATGAAGATGGTCGCGGCTGATGCCATCGGCAGCCCTGTGGTGCAGATGGTTGCCTCCATCGCGCTGGCGGCCTTCCTCTACGTCGCGACCATTGACAGCGTCAAATCAACCCTGACTGCCGGTACGTTTACCGTCATGATCACCTCCATGATGATGCTGCTCAAGCCGCTGAAAAGCCTGACCGACGTCAACAACCAGTTCCAGCGTGCCATCACCGCCTGCCACAGCCTGTTTGGCCTGCTCGACACCGAGCCGGAGCAGGATACCGGCACCCGCACTCTGGAGCGTGCTCGCGGTGAGATCGAGTTTCGCAACGTCACCTTCACCTACCCGACCAAGGATACCCCGGCGCTGCACAACGTCAGCTTCAAGGTGGAGGCGGGTAAGTCGGTGGCGCTGGTGGGCCGTTCCGGCTCTGGCAAGAGTACCATTGCCAGCCTGCTGACCCGCTTCTACGACATCGATCAGGGCGAGATCCTGCTGGACGGCATCAACATCCGCGAATACAAGTTGAGCGAGCTGCGCAAGCAGTACGCGCTGGTCTCCCAGCATGTTCACCTGTTCAATGACTCGGTGGCCAACAACATCGCCTACGCCGCAGAAGACAAATACAGCCGCGACCAGATCGTGCAGGCCGCCCGTATCGCTCATGCCGACGAGTTCGTCAGCAAGATGAGCAACGGGTATGACACTGTGGTTGGCGAGAACGGTGCATCCCTCTCCGGTGGTCAGCGTCAGCGTGTTGCCATCGCCCGCGCCCTGCTGCGCGATGCGCCGGTTCTGCTGCTGGATGAGGCCACCTCGGCCCTCGATACCGAGTCCGAGCGCCACATTCAGGCGGCTATCGACGAGCTTTGCAAGGCGCGTACCTCGCTGGTGATCGCCCACCGTCTCTCCACCATCGAGAAGGCAGACGAGATCCTGGTAATCGACGAAGGTCATATCGTCGAGCGCGGGAACCACGAAGCATTGATGGAGCAGCGTGGCACCTATGCCCAGCTGCGCGCTATTCAGTTTGGCAACGCGGGAAGCAAGGCCTGATGCTGGAACGGCTCTGGTATCGCAAAAGTGGCTGGCGCTGGTTGCTGGCCCCCTTTGCCCTGCTGTTCGCCATCATCAGCGGCAGCCGCCGCTACGCCTATCGTCATGGCTGGCGCAAGGGGTATCGCTCCTCCTTGCCGGTCATTGTTGTGGGCAATATTTCGGTGGGGGGCAACGGCAAGACGCCAGTGGTGGTCTGGCTGGTGGAGCAGTTGCAAGCCCGCGGCTATCGCCCCGGGGTGGTGAGCCGTGGTTATGGCGGCAAGGCGCCCCATTACCCCTATCGGCTGGATGAGACCAGCACCACGGCGCAGGCCGGAGATGAGCCGGTGCTGATTGCCCGGCGCTGCGGCTGTCCGGTGGTGGTTGCCCCGAAACGGGCCGACGCGGTACGACTGCTGGAGCAGAGCGGTGAAGTGGATATCATCATCACCGACGACGGCCTGCAGCACTATGCGCTGGCCCGCGACATCGAGCTGGTGGTGGTGGATGGTGCCCGCCGTTTCGGCAACGCCTGCTTGCTGCCGATGGGGCCGCTGCGCGAGCCGGTCACTCGTCTCAAACGGGTGGACGCCATCATCTGCAATGGCGGCGAGCCGGGCAAGGGGGAGTACCCCATGCAACTGGTCGCCGACACCCCGCGCCGGGTGCGCGACGATGCCCCGCTGGCTGACCCCTTGTCGGGGCCGGTCGATGCGTTGGCTGGGATCGGTCATCCGCCCCGCTTCTTTGCCACCCTGGAAGGGCTCGGCTATCAGCTGGATCAGCAGGCCGCCTACGGCGATCATCACCCCTTCGATCGGGATGAGCTGGTGGGCCGCTTTGCCAGCAAGCCGCTGCTGATGACCGAGAAGGATGCGGTCAAGTGTCGTCCGTTTGCCCTCGATAACTGGTGGTATCTGCCGGTCAGTGCCGAGTTGCCCGCCTCCCTGCTCGATGCCCTGCTGCACAAGCTGGGGACGAAGGGGAAGGGCGCGGCCAGGGCGCAAGATTAATCTCTCTCGCCTCGGCGGGGGAGCAGGGGGTTGATATGCCCCGTATGGAATATCTGGTTGCTCGACATCCATCGCTGGCGTGATGAAGCCGCCAGCGCGACATCGTTGAAGGAGTATCGTTTTGGCTTTGGACATCAAGTTGCTCGACATCATCGCCTGCCCGGTCTGCAAGGGTAAGCTGCATTACAACAAAGCAGTCCATGAGCTGGTCTGCCGTTTTGACAAGCTGGCCTATCCGCTGGAGGAGGGGATCCCGGTGCTGCTGGAGAACCGTGCCCGTCCGCTCAATAGCGATGAGCTACCGTCATGAGTTTCGTCGTCGTCATTCCGGCCCGCTATGCGTCAACCCGTCTGCCGGGCAAGCCGCTGGCTGATATCCATGGCAAGCCCATGGTGCAGCACGTGGTGGAGAAAGCCCTGCAATCCGGTGCCGATCGGGTGATCGTCGCCACCGATGACGAGCGGGTGCAGCAGGCACTGCTGAGCACCGGCGTCGAGGTGTGCATGACCTCACCGGATCACCAGTCCGGCACCGAGCGTCTGGCCGAGGTGTGCCGTCACTTCGGCTTTGCCGCCGATACCATCATCGTCAATGTGCAGGGGGATGAGCCGCTCATTCCGCCCGCCATCATTCGTCAGGTAGCGGATAATCTGGCCGCCGCCACGGCGCCGATGGCGACCTTGTCGGTGCCGATCAAGGATGCCGAAGAGGCGTTCAACCCGAACGCAGTGAAAGTGGTGACTGACAAGGATGGCTACGCTCTCTACTTCAGTCGCGCCAGCATTCCCTGGGATCGGGATCGCTTTGCCAAGAGCCATGAGCAGATTGGTGACCACTACCAGCGCCATATCGGCATCTACGCCTATCGCGCCGGCTTTATCCAGCGTTACGTAGACTGGGCACCGAGCGTGCTGGAGCAGGTCGAGGCGCTGGAGCAACTGCGGGTGCTCTGGTACGGGGAGAAGATCCACGTCGCCCAGGCCCTTGAAGCGCCGCCGGTCGGGGTGGATACCCAGGCCGATCTGGAGAAGGTGCGGGCCTTTTTGGCCAAGTGATGGCCACAGCACTAAAGTCATGAAAGACGGTGTCGCAAGGCACCGTTTTTGTTTTGAAAATTTATATAATTATTTGATTTTAAACGCTAAACATGGGTTTTCTCAAACTTTTGGCGTGCATGGTTTGCCAAAGCGACGAGTTTGGTTATGATGCAAGACGCCCTGTTAACCCTAACCGGGCGGCTAAAACGAGATAAAACGGGGTGTTTGGGTGATAAATGTATTCCTGGTCGATGATCATGAGCTGGTGCGTACAGGGATAAGACGCATTCTTGAAGATGTGCGCGGGATCAAGGTGGTGGGTGAGGCACAGAGCGGCGAGACCGCAGTTACGTTCTGTCGCCAACACCATCCGGACGTGATCCTGATGGACATGAACATGCCGGGTATTGGTGGTCTGGAAGCGACCCGCAAAATTCTGCGGATCCGCCCCGATGTGCGCATCATAGTGCTGACCATTCATTCAGAAAATCCGTTCCCCACCAAGGTGATGCAGGCTGGCGCCGCCGGTTACCTGACCAAGGGGGCTGCCCCCGACGAGATGATCCAAGCGATCCGGTTGGTGCACTCCGGTCAGCGTTACATCTCCCCGGAGATTGCCCAGCAGATGGCCCTCAGCCAGTTTGCCTCCGCTGACGAGAATCCCTTCAAGTCCCTTTCCGAGCGCGAGTTGCAGATCATGATGATGATCACCAAGGGGCAGAAGGTGACCGATATCTCCGAGCAGCTCAACCTGAGCCCGAAGACGGTCAACAGCTACCGCTATCGGCTGTTCAGCAAGCTGGGGATCAACGGTGACGTGGAACTGACCCATCTGGCCATTCGCTATGGCATGCTGGATGCCGATACCCTCTAATCGGGTGGCGTGTGGTCACAAAGGCGGCGAGTGCCGCCTTTTTGCTTTTCTGCCCCTTTGCTTTTCGGGCGGCGAGGGCAGTATGCTCTGCCCGTCAATTTTTGCCTTTGTGTGAGCCGAGTAGCTGATGACCCTCTCTCCCGAACCTCTCTTCGACAGCAAGGCGTTTTTGAGCGCCGTCACCCATCAAAGTGGCGTTTACCGCATGTATGACAGCGGTGGCACCGTGATCTACGTGGGCAAGGCCAAGGATCTGAAAAAGCGGCTCGCCTCCTACTTTCGCACCAACGTCGACAGCATCAAGACTCGCACTCTGGTGCGCCAGATCGCCGATATCCAGGTCACCGTCACCCACACCGAGACTGAGGCGCTGATCCTCGAGCACAACCTGATCAAGCAGTACCAGCCCCGTTACAACGTGCTGCTGCGGGACGACAAATCCTACCCGTGGATCATCATCACCGCGCACCAGCATCCACGCATCGGCGTCCATCGCGGTGCCCGCAAGGTGAAGGGTGAGTACTTCGGCCCGTACCCCTCTGGCGGCGCGGTGCGCGAGAGTTTGCATCTGATGCAGAAAATATTTCCGGTGCGTCAGTGCGAAGATGCGGTCTACGCCAACCGCACCCGTCCCTGCCTGCTCTACCAGCTCAAGCGTTGCGCTGGCCCTTGTGTTCCTGGACTGGTGAGCGAAGCCGAATATGCCCAGCAGGTGGAGCTGGCCAAGCTGTTTCTGGCGGGCAAGAACCAGCAGGTGATTGGCGAGCTGGTGGGCAAGATGGAGTCCGCCAGCGGCGATCTGCGCTTTGAAGAGGCGGCCCGCTATCGGGATCAGATCCTGGCGCTGCGTCGGGTCACCGAGCAGCAGTCGGTGAGCGGCAACGTACTGGACGAGCTGGATGTGGTGGGGGTCGCCTTCCAGCAAGGTGCGGCCTGCATTCACGTGCTCTTTATCCGTCAGGGCAAGGTGCTCGGCTCGCGCAGCTACTTCCCGAAAGTGCCGGCTGACACCCCGCTTGACGAGGTGGTGCAATCCTTCCTGCTGCAGTTCTATCTGTCGGGGCAGGGAGGACGGCAGATCCCGAGCGAGGTGCTGCTCGATGTGGCCCTTGAGGACGAAAGCGTCATCGCTGAGACCCTGAGCCAGACCGCAGGCTACAAGGTGCGAGTGGTGAGCCGTACCCGCGCCGAACGGGCCCGCTTTATCAAGCTCGCCTCCATCAACGCCGAGACGGCGCTGCGCTCGCGGCTGGCTCACAAGAGCACCATCACCGCCCGCTACGACCAGCTGGAAGAGCTGCTGGAGCTGGAGCGCCCCATCGCCCGCATGGAGTGTTTCGATATCTCCCACACCATGGGGGAGCGCACGGTGGCCTCTTGCGTGGTGTTCAACCGGGAGGGGCCGCTCTCATCGGAATATCGCCGTTTCAATATCGACGGTATCACCGGCGGTGATGACTACGCGGCGATGGAGCAGGCGCTGGAGCGCCGCTTTGGCAAGCAGCAGGAGCCGGACAAGGTGCCGGACGTGCTGTTTATCGACGGTGGCCTCGGCCAGCTGCGCCGCGCCGAAGAGATCCTGGCCCGTCAGCTGGAGTTCCTCGGCGGCAAATATCCGCTGCTGGTGGGAATTGCCAAGGGGGTGACCCGCAAGGCCGGGTTGGAAACGCTTATCATGGGGGAGAGCCACGAAGAGCTGCATTTGCCGGCAGATATGCCCGCTTTGCACCTTATTCAGCATATTCGCGATGAATCCCACCGTTTTGCCATTACCGGCCACCGGGCCAGACGGGCCAAGGCCCGCACCAGCAGCAGTCTGGAGGATATTCCGGGGGTGGGGCCAAAGCGGCGGCAGGCACTGCTCAAGTATCTGGGCGGCCTGCAGGAGGTCAAAAAGGCGAGCGTGGATGAACTGGCCAAGGTACCCGGCATCAGTCAGGAGCTGGCCCAGACCATCCACGATGGCTTGCACAGCGCCTGAGCAGGGTTAGCGGCATGGCATAATCGCTAACTCCTTGATGCACAAGAGCCGTGACGCGGGGGGGCCGTAAATGCCATAATGGCCCTCGCATTTTGAGAAGATTGATGGATTAAAAAGACCAAGACGGGCGCCAGTGCGGTTGCATCGCAAATCGGCTTTGGCGCACTATGTAGCGACGTACAAGAAGTGGCTGAAAATAATGACAAACATACCTAACCTGTTGACGTTTTTCCGGATTTTGCTCATTCCCGTCTTCGTCATCCTGTTCTATCTGCCTTATCAATGGTCCTATCTGGCTGCCGCCATCATCTTTATTCTGGCCGCTGCCACCGACTGGTTTGATGGCTATCTGGCTCGCAAGCTCAATCAGTCCACTGCCTTTGGCGCTTTCCTTGACCCGGTTGCCGACAAGATCATGGTTGCCGCCGCACTGGTGGTTATCGTCGAACACTACAACACCATCTGGGTGACCATCCCCGCCATGACCATGATTGGCCGCGAGATCATCATCTCCGCCCTGCGCGAATGGATGGCCGAGCTCGGCAAACGCTCCTCGGTTGCGGTCAGCTGGATTGGCAAGTGGAAGACCATGATCCAGATGGTGTCGCTGACCGGTCTGATTTGGCAATACAACGTCTGGATGGTGTGGCTCGCCTATGTGATGCTCTATGTCGCCACCGTGCTCACCTTCTGGTCGATGTTCCAGTACATGAAGGCCGCCTGGGGAGATTTGACCCACCACGCCAACCTGTGAGTCACCTGCGCCGCAAGGTGAGGTTTCCGCTGATTTGAGGCAGGAAACGGCCAAAGGCGCTAAAACTGTTCAAAAAGGGCAAAAAACGCCCGAACGATCAGGTAATTAAATATTTCTGGTTGACTGGGCGAGGAACATCGCTAGAATGCGTCCTCGTAGTCAGGCAGTCAGCCAAACCAATGCGGGAATAGCTCAGTTGGTAGAGCACGACCTTGCCAAGGTCGGGGTCGCGAGTTCGAGTCTCGTTTCCCGCTCCAAATTTAGACAATAGAGAGCCAACTCTCTTTTGCATGGCGCGTTAGCAAAGCGGTTATGCAGCGGATTGCAAATCCGTTTAGTCCGGTTCGACTCCGGAACGTGCCTCCATATTAACAAGCCCGCCACGCGAGCTTGATACCGATTGCGGTGCCCGAGTGGTGAAATCGGTAGACACAAGGGATTTAAAATCCCTCGACGTTCGCGTCGTGCCGGTTCGATTCCGGCCTCGGGCACCATTAAAATCAAAGAGTTACAGAAGGCCACTAGATATAGTGGCCTTTTTCTTTTTCTTCAGTGTCCACATTTGATCCACACAGATTTATTCCGGCAGCTCTGCCAGTTTCACTTCGAGTTGCAAGCGGTTGGTGTAGCCCTGGTCGGTGAAGTCGTGAACGACCTGGGTGAGTAGCCATTCGGCCTCGTCGATTTGCGGTTTGAATCCCCTGACCGTGGTGGGTTGTTCCGGGTAGAGCTCGGGGCGGCCTTTGGCCAGGGTGATCTGAAACTCGGCCACACCTCGCTGCAGCTTTTCCCACTCAGCCCGCGCTGCCCTCATTGCGTTGCCTTGGCTGGCGTAAACGTGGCGCAGTTCCTTGACGTTCTCACTGTCGCCAACCAGCAGCTCGTTCTCCTTCTTGTTGACTACCACCCCCGGCGGTAGCGGCCGTTCCTCTTTCGGTTTGGTCTTTCGCTTGCGCTTCACCTCGATTTTCTTCTTCTCGGCGGCCTTGTTGTCTTGCCAGTAGGCGATGACACCGGTGTAGGCGTCGCGGTCTGCCACCGAGAACTGGTGCTGATCGCCGTCCTGGCGGGTGATGGTGACAGCCGACAGTGGCTTACCGCTGGCGGTGGTGCCGTTGCCCGCCTTGATGAACATCAGGCGGCCAGATTTGATGGTGGCGATGGCATCCTGCTCGGTGGCCAAGCGGGTGAGAAAGGCCAGATCGCTCTCGTTGGTCTGGTCGATGTGGTCGATCACCATCCCCTTGAAGGCGTCGCCAACGCTCGGTGTCAGGCCATAGCGGGCGGCAAGATGCTCAACGATGGCGCCGATGGTCTCGAAGTGCCAGCTGCGCTCGCGCAGTTTGTTCATGCCCCCGCGCAGGTCTGCCGACTTGCCCCTGATGGTGAGCACATCCGGCGCGCCGCCATGCTCCACCTCGTCAATTTTGAAGGTGCCTTTATCGACCAGGGGGCCGCCTTGCCAGCCGATGCTGGCTTGCAGGGTGGCCCCACGGCGCGGCATGGCCAGCTTGCCGTCGCTGTCATCGAGGGCGATTTCGATGGTATCGGCCGAAAAGCCCCGGTTATCGGTGATGGTCATGTGCATCAGGCGCGGGCGCAGGGTGCCCGAGATATCGCTGCCATCGACCCGCACCTGATAGGCGGGCGCCGGATGCTGCTGGCTCAGGGCATCCAGCTGGTTGGTGATACCAAGGTTTTCAGCCAAGCGGGTACCGAACTGGTCGAATGCCCCCATCAGAGCAGCCCCCCGAGTTTGCCGCCCACGGTGTTCAGCAGCTTGCCAACACCCAATCGACCGAGCAGGTTGCCCGCGGTGCGCCCGAGCAAGGTATTGCCGAGGGAGCTGTCGTTGTCGTCGACCCGCTTGAGCTTGATGCTGAACTCGATTTTTCTGGCGCTGCCATCCTGGAAGAACTCGCTGCGGGTGGTGCTGATCCCCTCTATCACGAACGAGCCGCGCATCACGCCATCCCCCTGGATCAGGGGGAAGGCTTGGCCGCTGTCGCCCATGCTATTGAGCATGTCTAGGGATACGGGCCCGCCGGTGAGCTCTGGATAGAGCACCCCACTTAAGTGACTGAGCTCGTCATCTGGCCCGAGGTACTGGTATGAGGGGCGGGCGCCGACCCGATTATTGCCCGGGTGACGCCATGATTTTTCGTCTTGTTGAGATTGCGGGGCCACGGTCGAGCGCATAAACACGAACCAACCCAGGGTCATCATCATGGTGGTTGCTCCTTAGTTGCGGTCGGTCAGGGAGGCACGGCCACTAGCGGCTGCCTGCCGTTCGCGTCGGTCCAGTTCGCGGCGCACCTCTTGCGCCACATCGGTGGCTGATTGTCCCGGCTGCTGGGTGATACTGATCGGGGCGTGGATCTGGGTGGTGCTGTTGCCTCGGGCCACTGGTCGCACTGGGGTGACGATGCGCGGGCCGTATCCCGAACCGCCCGCCATGGCCGGGGTGTTGTAGTTGCCGGTGAGGTAGCCGGACGGATTGACGTTGGCGGTGACCGAGCCGCCCCCCTTCATCCAATCCGGCAGCAGGTCGGTGAGGGCTTTGATCTTGTTCTTCAAGCTCTCCCACTTGGCACTGATGCCGCCAATCAGGCCGTCGATGATGGCCTTACCCTTGTTGGTGGCCCCTGCTGGCAGGGTATCGAAGAAGGCCCAGATCTCGTTCCAGTGCATGATCAGCATGCCGATGGGGGTCCATGAGAAGAGCTCTTTCAGGAGTTCCCAGAAGGCGAGAGCAGGGGCCTTGCACTGGGCCCATAGGTCGCTGAACCACTTGGTGACCCCATCCCAATGTTTGTAGAGCAGGTAGGCGCCGGCCGCGATTGCCACAATCCCCATGATGAACCAGCCGATCGGGGTGGTGAGCATGGCAATCCCGAGCCTGACCATGCCCATGGTCAGCGCCTTGATGAAGGCCAGCAGCGGGCCGCCATAAACCAGCAGGGTTGAAAGCCCCATCTTGATGGCAGCCAGTGGCCCCAGCAGACCGGCCACAATCAGCAACAGTGACCCGCCAGCAGCAGCCGTTACGGCGGTGACCGCCGCGATACGGGTCAGGGTCGAGGTCAGCTCTGGGTTGGCCCGCATCCAGTCGCCAGTGACCTGGATGATCTCGGTGACGCGCTGGATAATGCCACGCAGTGGGCCGTTCTCGGTCTCCATCATCTGGATCCCTACGTCATCCCAGGCGGAGGTGAGGTTGTCCAGATCGCCGATGGCGTTATCGGCCATCACCTTGGCAACCTTGCCCGCTTCCCCCAGGGTTTGCTTCAACGTGGCGATCAGCTCCTGCAGCTTGCCGGAACCGGCCTGCTCGGTTAGCACGGTCAGGGCGGCAAATGCCTCTTCGCCGGCGATGGCCTTGAAGTAGCCCGAGCGGGTGGCGTCCCCCATCTTGCTGGTTTTCTTGTAGAGCTCGTCCAGGATATCGGGCAGCGAGCGCAGGTTGCCCGCCGCATCGGCGGTCTTGACGTTGAGGGCGGCCAGCGCATCATTCGCGGCCTTGGGCGGGGAGGCCAAACGGCCGAGAATAGCACGGATGGCTGTCCCGCCCATGCTGCCCTGAATCCCTGCATCCCCCAGCTTGCCCGCCATGGCGGAGGCAGTTTCAAGGTCAACCCCGAGCCCTGCCGCTACCGGCCCCACGTATTTCATGGTTTCACCCAGCATCTGCAAGTCGACGTTGGCGCGGGTGAAGGTGCCGACCATCACATCCCCCAAGCGGGTCATCTGGTTGGCCGGCAGCTTGAAGCCGGTCAGGATGTTGGATCCGATATCGGCGGCAGCGGCAATCTCGACGCCGCCCGCCTTGGCGATATCGAGCACCCCTGGCATGGCGTCACGGATTGCCTTGGGGGTGAAACCGGCCATGGCCAGAAAGCCCTGGCCCTGCGCCGCTTCGCCCGCCGTGAAGGCTGTATTGGCGCCGAGCTCCCGCGCCTGGGCCCGCAGGGCGGCCAGTTCGCTGCTCTCTTTGTTCAGCCGGGTGATCGCCTGTACCTTGGACATATCGACATCAAAGCCCATCGCCTTGCCCGCAATATTGGTCCCCTTGTAGATGGCGGCGGCCCCGGTGGCCATGCCTGCGGCGCCATAGCCCGCCAGGGTGCCGCGCATAGACATGGTTTTGTCGTAGTTGGCTTTGATCTGGTTAAGGCGCTTTTGCTGGTCGGCCAGTTGCCCCAGCTTGGCCCGCTGCTGGTCGAGCTGGCTGTTGGCGGAGGCCAGATCGCTCTTGAGCTGGCGCTGGTGCTGGCCCAGCTGTTTGGTGTTGATGCCTGCCTCGCTCATGGCCCGTTTCAGGCTGCCGTGGCGGGCGACCATTTCCCGCTCTTGCTGGGAGAGGTCGCGCACTTTCTGCTTGGCTTGCTCCATGGCACGGGACATGGCCTTGGTCGGTTGCTCGACCTTGGCAAACTGCTGGGCCATCTGCTGGGCGTCGCGCTGGGCTTGGGTCAGCTGGGCGCGGGTTGCGCCAATCTGCTGGCCGAGGGTGCGATAGCCATCAATCTGGCCGCTCTGGGCTTCCAGCTCCTTGATGCGCTTCTTCGTGTCGACCAGGTCTTTGGCGGTGATGCGGCTCTGGCCGCTGGCTGCCTTGAGGGGGGCGGTGAGTTTGTCGATCCCGTTAAGCAGGATTTGCAGTTTGAGAGGGTTCATTGTTGTTCTGCCCCGTTGATGCGGTTGTGAGTCTCAACGAGGCGTTGGTGCCAGCCCATCAGCTCGCTGATCTCCATGACCGCCATCTCGGACGGCGGCCAGTGGGCGATGATGGC
>NZ_JAAKNE010000080.1:0-20683 GCF_049170755.1 Aeromonas sp. 604176 | reverse complement strand
AGCGCCGCGTCCACCGAGTCGATCACCTCCACGCCGTCGGCCCGGTAGTCGGGGTTGCGGCTGATCACCAGATTGCGCCGTCCGGGTAGCGGTCGACCGATGGATTCGAAGGTTTTGCGCCCCATCAATACCGGTTTACCGAGGGTGACACGCTTGAAGTGAGCCAGATCGGCAGGCAGATGCCAGGGCATCTGGTTGTCCTTGCCGATCACCCTGTCGTGGGCCATGGCGGCAATCATGGAAATCTTCATGGGGCCTCTCACCGTCTGTCAGATTATGGGGCGGTTACGGTACACGACCAGAGAGGGGATCGCCAAACCGAAACTGAGGGCACCGACGATAAAGAGCGCCTTGAGGCCGTTCTCCACCGCACTCTGGATCAACTCCATGGTCACGCCATTGATGTTGAGCTCCACTACCGCAATCATGGTCTTGAACGCATAGCTGCCCGGGATCATCGGAATAATGGAGGCAACGCTGAACACCGGACGCGGCGCCAGCAGACGGCGCGACCAATAGACGCAGACAAAGCCGACCGTGGTCGCTGCCGCCAGCGTCGCCCACTCGATGGGCATGCCGTAGTGGATCAGCAGGGTACGCAAGCTGTGGGCCAGTGCGCCGCCCATGGCGCAATACTTCAGCATCCGTGGCGGCACGTTGAACAGCATGGCAAACCCCACCGCTGGAATGGAGGACCAGAAGGCATCCTTGGCCAGTAGCCAGAGCAAATCCATCATACTTTCCACCCCCAGATCCCGGTGACCGACATGGCCAAAATGATACCTATGGCAGCGCTGATGGTCAGCAGGGTCGCGGTCCCCCAGCGGGCCAGCCCCATGTTGAAGTAGCCCTTCACCATGTCGGAGACGGCATTGATCAGCGGAAAGCCCGGCACCAGCAGCAGCACGCTGGCCGCCATGGCGAGATAGGGCTGGTCACCCCAGTTAAAGAAGGTGGCGCTGGAGGAGAGCAAGGTGGCAATAAAGCCGGTGGCGGCAAAGTTGATGAGCGGGCTGTGGTGATGGCGGGCCATCAGCTGGCGCACCCGCATCGCCACGGCAGACGAGAAACAGGTCACCAGGAAGATGGGCCAGTCACCGCCAAACAGCAGGCTGAAGGCGCCGCAAGAGAGCCCTACCATGGGGACCACCAGCCAGGGGTGATAGTGAAAGGGGGCGATGGCCTCGAGCCGCTGGCGCACTTCACGGGCACCGATCAGCTCTTTCTCCGCCATGATGCAGATCCGCTGGATCTCGCACACCACCTGCATGTTGATGCCATGCTCGCGCACCCGCCGAGTGGTGGTGACACAGCTGCCCTGATAGAGACTGGTGAGCACAATGGCGCTCGACGAGATAGCCATTTCGACACTCTCCAACCCCAGCGCCATCCCCAGTCGCACCGTGGTCTGTTCGATGATCCGGCTCTCCGCCCCGAACTGGGCCAACAACTGACCCACCTTGACGATAATGCGGGTGATCTCTGTCTGTTGCTCCCGCGACAACACCCGTCTTGGTGTGATACTTCTCATAATCCCTTCGAGTCGTAGCAATAAAAATTTCGGCCATATTAGCCTAACTTTTACCGTTATTCATCCACCTCAATCACAACCTGACTAATAATTTATTACAAGAAGGAGAAAAGAGATTACATCACAAATACATTACGACCAACATTAAAAACCATAACAATCAGGTCGTCAGCAATTCCCTTTATTATGACCTCACCGATTTGGCTGAAATATCAACCAAGGAGTTTCTTGCAGATTATTTACGACGTCGATAGTCCGCCAGACGGATTATTTTACCACTGCCATCGTTTTCAGGCGGAGGCTCTCCCTCTTCTCTGAACTGGATCATTTCGCTGCGCATCAGATAAAAGGATTCCCGCATCATGTTGGCAATCCGGATACAGCTGTCTAGATTGTTTTTAGCCAGCCGACGCTGACCATCAATCTTGAACTGCAATCCGCGCAGACGGCGCTGCTGATCGGGGCTCGCACGGGCCATCAACTGGTCGATCTGCTGCTCCAGGATCGCATCCAGCCGGGAAGGCTCTCTCGCGGCCAACTCCTTCAGGGTGTCAAAATCAGGCAACTCCATATGCCCTCCTTGGCGACTATTGCTGGCAACACACTGCGGTACCACACCATCACGTCCCAGCCATATGAATCTGTATATACGACGCGGCTAAAAAGGGTTCAATCCATCCACTGGGGACTAAACCGGACAATGGTCACTACGAGGGTGTCTATCTATTTTAATTGTGTTTGGAAACAAGCGATTGTTTTTAATCCAGGCGAGATAAACACTTATACATTTTAGGTTGTGATTTTCTGTTTTTTATTGCAAATAAAAATCCGGGTGGCCTTATTTTGCTTCATTCGACACTTTATTCTTCCCTCACCGACCCGCGTCATCTCCTGACGGTTTAACATATCCCACTGATTATGTTATTTTAATTGCCACTTTTATCGGACATTCAAGAGCAGACCATGAGCAAGGCAAAAATCGGTATCGTCACCGTCAGCGATCGCGCCAGCGCGGGTATCTATGAAGACCTCTCCGGCAAGGCCATCATCGACACCCTGAACGCCTATCTGACCTCGGAGTGGGAACCTGTCTATCAGGTGATCCCCGATGAACAGGATCAGATTGAAGCGACCCTGATCCGGCTGGCGGATGAAGAGCAGTGTTGTCTCATCGTCACCACAGGCGGCACCGGCCCGGCCAAGCGGGATGTCACGCCGGAAGCGACCGAAGCGGTGTGTGATCGCATGATGCCGGGCTTTGGCGAGCTGATGCGGGCCGAATCCCTCAAGTTTGTGCCGACCGCCATTCTGTCGCGCCAGACAGCCGGACTGCGCGACGACACCCTGATCGTCAATCTGCCGGGCAAGCCCAAATCGATCCGCGAGTGTCTGGATGCAGTATTCCCCGCCATCCCCTACTGCATCGATTTGATGGAAGGGCCGTATCTCGAGTGCGATGAAACTGTCATCAAGCCATTTCGGCCGAAAAAATAGCAAAGCCGACCATAAAAAATAATGGCGAGCCACGGCTCGCCATTATTTTTAGCTCATCTGTTCGTGCAGACAAAATGCATCGATTATTTACGGCCGAATACTTTTACGCCCGCTTTGCTGCGCTCTGAATTACCGTACACTTCGATCTTTTTCACACAACGACGCGAACCCAGTGATTTCCACTCGGTCTCTTTATCACTGCTCATCTCCCGATCGAAGCGAATGGTTTTGGTACGATCACCACCATAGGTCACCACCACCCGATCCAGGGTCAAATCACGTTCCGCCTTCACCTTGATATATTTGGTCTGACGGCAAATCACCAAAGGAATTGTCGCACCATGATCACCGGCCCCCAGCAAAATAGTCCGCCCCAGCGTGAACTGATCATCGCCAGCATGGCTGGCTGACGCCACCACCAGCAAGACACCACCCAGCAGGGTGCGCGCGGAAAAACGGGAATTCCAGATAGACATCAGGGACATAACACCTCCAATAAAAAACGGAGTGCAATAATACGGACCGAACCATAACGGAAGCTGTACCCGAACGCGCATTTGCGGCGAAAGAGGGGCGATTGCCTGAGAAAATGGAGGAATTTGCCGGTAAAAATGTGAAGGGCCGCATATTGCGGCCCTGACTGCATATGAGCGCTCAACGCTCCATGATCTGGGTCACATCTTCTTTATTGATCATCACCTCACGCCCTTCATGATCGTAATAGCGATACATACCGGTACTCTCGTCCAGCTTGGGCTTGCTCTCTGTGGTGATCATCTTGCCATCCTTGGTGCTCATGATGTATTGGGAGCTGCATGCTACCAGCCCCAGGGCGCACACCAGGATCATCATCAGTTTTTTCATAGGCGCACTCTTCTCCTTTCACCCTCACCACGAGGGTGTCATATCCAGCCTACTCCAATCCGGCAGGCAGTCGGAAACTTGCACAATAAAGTGAGATCACCATCAAAAATCAGTTACTTGCGACCACCCGGTTTGCCACTGCTACCGGTACCGGAACCACAGCCAAGTGCCAGCCGATCTGCCGCGACTCTGGCCTGCACCAGACCATAGCCATAGCTGTTGTCCCGTCCGACAGCCCCCAGATCCTGGGCGCTGCTGCGCAGGGTCTGGCGCAGTTGATCATTGCTGCACTCCAGCCGCTGTGACCAGGCCAGGGTGGCGACCCCGACCACATGAGGGGTCGCCATCGAGGTACCGCTGTAGCTGGCGTAACCACTCGGCACGGTCGACAGCACAGCAACACCGGGGGCCGCCAGCTCCACCTGATCGTTGCGTTGCGAGAAATAAGCCAACTGCTTGCTGCCATCGATAGCAGCCACGCTCACCACACTGCTGTAAGAGGCGGGATAGGACTTGCTGGTGTTGCCCGCATTGCCCGCCGCCGCCACACTCAACACATTCTGGCTGTAAGCCTGATTGAACGCCTGCTCTTCCGTCTTGCTGGGCACATTGCCCCCTAGGCTCATGTTGATGACCATGCGAGTAAAGCCACGACTGCTCATCCCCTGCTTGCAGGCATTGAGAGCCCCCACCAGGTTGGAGGTATAGGCCCAGCCGTTGGCGCCAAACACCTTGATGATGTGCAGCGGGACACTCTGATTCGGCAAGACACCGACCACGCCCATGTCGTTCCCCCCAATGGCGGCTATGGTGCCTGCCACGTGGGTGCCGTGACCGTTTTCGTCACTGCTCCAGCTGCCTGTACCTGCGTTGTCACTACCCTGCACCTGCGCCCCATGGGGCAGATCCGGGTGATTGCCGCTATAGCCAGAGTCAATGATACACACCAGCACCTCTCCGGCCATACCATCGCTCAGTTGTGGCGCCTGTACCATGGGAATGCCATAAGGCAGGGTCTCGGCACTGGCATAACGCTTGGCATCCGGCTCCACCCACAGCACGTTGGGGTTGCGCGCCAGCGCTGTCGCTGCAGCAGCTGGCAACCAGAGCGCCAGCGCATGCTGCTCGGGCAGTTGCAGGGCCAGCTCGCCCCCCATCCCTTTGCTTTGGGCCAGCACAGCGGCCTCCGCCCCCGGCTTGAGTTGCACCAGATAACGAGCCCGTTCGGCAGCCATTACCCCCTGTGTCAGTACGCCTGCCACCAGCAGGCCTGTCCATATCCGTCTCATCAGTCACTCCTTCCATCGACCTGATAGCCACCAGCAAAGTGTAGTGGCAGGCTGGCGCAGGCCCGAGCGGATACAAAAAGGCCGGACATCTGTCCGGCCTCTTCTTTGAAGCGCAAGAGCGCAATCATGACTTGGCGGGCTGGCGCTCACCGGTCACGGTCGGGTTCTTGGGATCGGAACTCCACTCATACCAACCGCCGTCGTAGACGCTGATCCGTTTCCAGTCCATCAGCCAGGCGTAGAAGAAGGCCTCGGAGGCGCGCCAGCCGGTACCGCAGTAGAATGCGGCCTGCTGAGTTGGCTCGATATTCCACTGCTCCCACATGGCGAGGATCTCGCGGGCCGGCTTCATGGTGCCGTCCGGGTTGTGGAAGTCGCTCATGCTGTTGGCATCCACCCCACCGTGACCCCACTTGGCCCCCGGAATATCGCCCTTCGGCTTGATGTAGCTGTAACCTGAGGTGTTGCCGACAAACTCGTCCCAGGTACGCACGCTGACCAGTGCGCTATCGGGCTGCTTGAGCAGCTCTTTTGCCTGACTTAACGTGGTGTAGTACTCGGGGTGAGCGGGAATGGCCACGCCAAACTCCTTCACCGGCTCATATTTGTTGGGCAGACCGGTTTCGGTGCGCAGGTGCTGGATAAACCAGGCATCCAGACCACCGTCCAGCAGGCGTACATCTTCCACCCCCGCATACATCATCAGGTGCGCGGCACGGGCGGCCGCCATGGTGTTGCGACCGTAAAGGATCACTGTGGTGTCGTGACGGATGCCGTTATCCAGCAGCAGCTTCTTGAGCGCTTCGTCAGAGACCTTGTTCCACAGCGGCTCCTCTTCGAGGCTGTTGGTATCGATATAACCGGCCCCCGGGATGTGGCTGATGAGGTAGGCCTTGGGTGAACCCCAATCAACTTCAAACAGCTTCCAGTCACCCTTGGGCGCTGCGGCGACCGGCTTGCCCTCTTGCAGATCCGCCAACCAGCGCGGATAGACCAGCTGCTGCCAGCGTGCCAGCGACTCGCGCGGTGCGGCTTGCCACCCTTGCAGCTCGAACAGCTGCTTGATCCCCTGCTTGCGCAGCAGACGGGCCACCTCGGCCACTTCGCGGGACGCACCGTAGAGGGCAACCGGACGATCGGCCTTCAGCCCCTTGATCTCGAGCGCCTTTGGCCACTCTTCATCGCTGTATTTCCACTCGGCAGAGAGGTTCTCGGCGCCCGCCACATGGCCGCCCTGCTTCTCCCCTTCCATCGGCCACCCCTGATAGAAGTAGCTGGCGCGGGTATCCAGGATGACAGCCTGTTTGGCCTTGGCATCGGCCAGCGAGAGCGGTGGCAACTCCCCTGCCACGGCGGGCAGGGCACACCAGAGCAGTAAGGTCGCCAGCGCGGCCTGCAGGAAGCGAAGATGTCGTTTCATGGTGATTTCTCGATTCATAGTGAACAAGGTTAAAAAATGGAGCGACCCAGCCGCTCGGCCAGCAGCTCCAGCGCCGCCGTGCCCGCCAGCGAGTTGCCGGCTTTGTTGAGCTCGGGCGACCAGACACAGACGCAGAGCTCGCCCGGGATCAGGGCGATGATACCGCCGCCGACACCCGATTTGCCCGGCATGCCGACACGATAGGCAAAATCGCCCGCCTCATCATAGAGACCGCAGGTGGCGAGCAGGGCGTTGACCTGTTTGGTGGTGCGGGCGGGCAGCAGCGGTACGCTCTCGCCCAGTGGCACACCACGGTTGGCCAGATAGATGAATGCCCGCGCCAGATCGACGCAGCTCATGCGGATGGCACAGGCATTGAAGTAGCTTTGCAGCACCTTGTCCACTTCGTTTTCGAAGTTGCCGTAGGCCTTCATCAGATAGGCGATGGCGGCGTTGCGGGCAGAGTGCTGATATTCGGAGCGAGCGACCACCTGATCCGCCATGATGGCTGGGTTGCCCGAGAGTCGGCGCACCAGCTCGAGGGTACGCTGACGGGGCGCAGTGAGGCGGGTCTCCAGCAGATCGCTCACCACCAGCGCTCCGGCATTGATAAAGGGGTTGCGGGGGATCCCCTGCTCGAACTCGAGCTGTACCAGCGAGTTGAAGGGCTGGCCGGAGGGCTCCTTGCCAACCCGGGCCCAAATCTCCTCCTCCTGATAGAGGGTGAGTGCCAGGGTCAGGCTCAGGGCCTTGGAGATACTCTGGATGGAGAAGGGTTCAAAAGCGTCACCGGCGGTGAACAGCTCCCCCTCGACGGTACAGACTGCAATACCCAGCCGATCGGCCGGTACCTGAGCCAGTGCCGGAATGTAGTCGGCCACCTTGCCTTGTCCCAGCAACGGGCGCACCTCTTCAAGGATGCTGGCCAGTAATTCGGATGACAACACCATAAGCAATAAGCGATTCCATGACTAAAACAGCGGTGGAGATCCCATCCCCACTGACAAAAATCCCGCCAGCGGCGGGATTTTTCAGTTACCCACAACAAGGCGCCAGATGCGGCAGCCTTGTATCAGGCTGGTTCACCGTACCAGAGGTCGAACAGCTCGGTAACGACCACTGCTTCCATCCCCTTGCCTTCCAGCCAGGATTTGACGGCAGCGCGGTCTTCTTCGGTGCACTTGCCCAGTTGCTGGGTGCAGATCATCCCTTCCCAAGCCAGGTGACCGGAGCCGGCAAAAGCCAGTTTACGGGGTTCAACAACCTCATCGATCATCGCATCGACTACCGCATCGATGGTCTCTTCGGCAGTGCCGACCGGGAAGTTGAAACTGATGTCGAAACCCATTTCCTGGAATTCATCGACGCGCAGTTTCTTGCGCAGGCGGCGGCTACGATTGGCCATGATAGCTCCTCAAGTTAGTTGATACGCTAGGTGTGTTGACGTGCCAGCTTAGCTGACACGCTTGAAAATCAGATCCCAAACCCCGTGGCCGAGACGGTGGCCACGTTGTTCAAATTTGGTCAGCGGACGCCAGTCCGGACGAGGCACCCAGTTGCCGGTGGCAGAGGTGTTCTCGTAACCCTCGGCGACGCTCATCACTTCCAGCATGTGCTCGGCATAGTTTTCCCAGTCGGTCGCCATGTGGAACACGCCACCGATGGCCAGCTTCTGGCGAATATCCTGGGCAAACGCAGGCTGTACAATGCGACGCTTGTGGTGACGGCTCTTGTGCCAGGGATCCGGGAAGAAGAGCTGCAGGCAGGAGAGTGAGCCGTTCGGGATCATGTGCTCCAGCACCTCGACCGCATCGTGGCAGATCACCTTCAGATTGGTGACGCCCGCTTCCTGAGCGGTACCCAGACAGGCGCCCACGCCCGGGGAGTGCACTTCAATGCCGATGAAGTTTTTCTCGGGGGCATTCTTGGCCATCTCCACCAGAGAGGCGCCCATGCCAAAGCCGATCTCCAGCACCACAGGTGCTTCACGGCCAAACAGTGCGACCAGATCGAGCTGCTTTGGCTCGAAATCGATGCCCATGACCGGCCAGAGCTCTTCCAGGGCCTTCTCCTGCCCTTTGGTCAGGCGGCCTTCGCGACGGACAAAGCTGCGGATCTTGCGCATGAACTTGCCGTCTTCGTTAAATACATCTTGGGTCACAGGCATAATGGTCTCGTTATTTCATCAATCCGGGTAATACATCTTGTGTCCGATCCCTAGCGGGACCGCTCGCGGCTCGGCATTTCATCGACCCGCGAAAACAGGGGAGCGAATTATCCCAAGATAGGCCCAAGGCGCAAGTGTTTCGCGAAACAAATCCCTCATCTCTCTCCATTTCATTGACAACAGTTGACAAATGCCGATCCGTTCACAGAATCGGTCACGCGTCGAGTACATGCTGCCTGCGCAAATAAAACCATACACAACAAAGGATTGCAGTATGAAATACAGAGCATTGGCGTTTGCCATCACCACTTTGCTTGCGGGATGCGACACATCAACAAATGACTCACAAACCCCTGCTGCCGCCGAGCAGGCCTATGAGTATCTGGTGCAGTTGAGCTCAACCGCAGAAGGGATTGGCGCGCGCCCCACGGGGACAGAGGCAGAAACTCGTGCCGCGGCATGGATCCAGGACCATCTGACCGGTTGGGGCTACGATGTGCAACGCCAACCCTTCACCTACACCAAAAGCGGCGCCAGTAAAAACTCCCAAAACCTGATCGCTGAGCTCAAGGGCACAAGTGACAAGGTGATCCTGATCGGCGCCCACTACGACAGTACGGGCGACAAGAAAGGTTCTGAAGGAGCTACCGACAACGGCGCTGGCGTCGCAGCCCTGCTGGCAGTGGCTGAGGCGCTTAAAGGACAAACCTTGCCCTACACGGTTCGCTTTGCATTCTTCGGGGCGGAGGAAAACGGTCTCAACGGCTCCAAAGCCTATGCCGCCAGCCTCGACAGCACCACCGTCGCCAAGCTGCTGGCGATGGTGAACTACGACACCATCGCCGGGGGCGACATCGTCTACGTCCACTCAGCCCACTCGGACGTCGCCGAATACAACTGCACAGATCCGAGCCGCTACAGCTTCGATCCCAAGGTGCGGGATCGCCTGCTTACCCTCTCCAAACAGACTGCGACCCCGTTTGCCATTCATCCCAGCTACAGCGGTTATCCGGAAGGGGAGACTGGCAGCTGGTCAGATCACGCTCCCTTTGCCTGCCTGGGGGTGCCGATCGCCTACGTTGAAGCGACCAACTTCACCATCAACGGCGCTGATGGCTATGACGGCTACTCCCAAAGCACCAATCCAGCGCTGTGGGACTGCTATGACGCCACCACCAAGAGCGCCTGCGATCGTGACAGCGAAACCCAGTGGGGAAAAATCTGGCACACCCAGTACGACCGCCTCGACAAGATGGCGGAACTATTCCCAGGCAGAGTAGAAAGCCAACTTGGCGCCAACACCGACCTGATGATCCGCTTCCTCAAGGAACCGGGTTTGTAAGGTCAGTTGCTTGTCCACAAAACAAGATCGCCCTAACTCATTTCAATTCATGGGAGCCACACGGGCAGGTAAAATTCGGGCAGGTGCCAAACCTGCCTTTTTTGGCGATTTTTGTGACAATCATTGCCTCATTTCTGAAATCTGATACAAACGGATAACCTGGCGGTCGAATGGAGCGACCGCCCACATGCCGAGAGAATTGTCTATGCAGCCGTTTTTTGCCCAGCGCTTCGAGAAGGTTGAACCTTCCTTTATCCGTGAAATCCTCAAAGTTGCCGCCAATCCGGAGATCATCTCCTTCGCTGGTGGCCTGCCCAATCCCCACCTGTTTCCGGTCAAGGCGATCGATCAGGCCTGTCAGGATGTGCTGCGCGAGCAAGGGGCTGCCGCCCTGCAATATGCGGCGACCGAAGGCTTCGCCCCGCTGCGCCAATATATTGCCGACCGCTATCTGACCCGCCACGGCATGCAGGTCAATCCGGACAACATCCTCATCACCAGCGGCTCCCAGCAGGCGCTGGATCTGCTGGGCAAGGTGCTGATCGACGAGGGTCAGGATCTCATCATCGAAGAGCCGGGTTACCTTGGCGCCATTCAGGCTTTCTCTGTCTATCAACCCACCTTCAAGCCGATCACCCTTGAAGAAGAGGGTCTGGATCTGGCGGCGCTGGATGCGCTGCTGGCAAGCGGATCCAATGCCAAGCTGCTCTACGGCGTGCCCAACTTCCAGAACCCGAGCGGTGTCTCCTACAACCGTGCCAACCGCGAGGCACTGGCCGAGCGACTGGTGCGCCACGAGCTGTTGATGGTGGAAGATGATCCCTACGGCGAGCTGCGCTTCGAAGGGGAGCATCTGCCCCCCATTGCCAAGCTGGCGCCAAACAATACCGTGCTGCTCGGCTCGTTTTCCAAAACCGTGGTGCCCGCCTTCCGTCTGGGCTGGATGCTGGTGCCGGAGTGGCTGCGCAAGAAGGTGACCATCGCCAAGCAGGCCACCGATCTGCACAGCAACGCCTTCAGCCAGCAGGTGCTGCACCGCTTCCTGACCGACAATTCACTGGATGCCCATCTGGAGAAGATCAAGGAGGTCTATGGTCGCCAGCGTGCTGCCATGGAGGCTGCACTGGCCCGTCACTGCCCGCCCGGCGTCAGCTACACCAGACCGGAAGGGGGCATGTTCCTCTGGCTGACTCTGCCAGCCCACATCAGCGCCATGGCCCTGTTTGATGAGGCGATCAAGGAGAAGGTAGCCTTCGTGCCCGGCGCCCCCTTCTATGTACGCCCCGAAATCAAGAACACCCTGCGCCTGAGCTTCTCCTGCGTCGATGAGGCGACCATCGAGGAGGGGGTCAAGCGGCTGGCCCGCGCCCTCCAGCGGATGCTCTGAACGCCCAAGCCAAACCGTATTAACAAAAAACCAGCGAGCGCTCGCTGGTTTTTTTTATGCTCCCCATTCACCCGTTCAGCCAAACAGGGTCTTGCAAAACTGCTTCATCGGAATGGGGCGGCCGTAGCGATATCCTTGCAGATAGTCAACGTGGCGAGCCCGCAGGTAGTCCGCCTGCGACTGCTTCTCGACCCCCTCCGCGATCAGGATCAATTCAAGTCGCTTCGCCAGATCAATCACGTTTTCAACGATATGGCTGGAGAGTGCATCCGTACCGATCATCTCTACAAAGCTACGGTCAATCTTGATTGCATCGACCTGAAAGTGCTGCAGATAGGTCAGACTGGAGTGACCGGTGCCAAAGTCATCGATAGCGATCAACACGCCCAGTTTGCGCAACTCGGCAAACATCCGGGCGGTTGTCTCATCAGCCACCAGCAGCTCCCGCTCCGTCAGCTCCAACCCCAAATCAACGGGATTGTCCTTAAACGCGTCGAGAAAGGCCTTGCAGTCAGCCAACAGGTCGAGATCCTGGAAGTGCTTGGCGCTGATATTGAAGCAAAAATGAAACTTTGCCGGCAGCTTGCGGGCATAAGGGGAGAAGTGGTCACGCACCTCGGCCATCAACAGGCTGGTCATGGGCACGATCAGGCCGCTATCTTCCGCCAGCGGGATAAAGCGATCCGGCGAGATCATCCCCTGCTTGGGATGCTGCCAGCGCATCAGCACCTCACAGCCACGCCACTGCTCATCCTCACCGGAGACCACCGGCTGCAGGTAGGGGATAAACTCCTCCTCGATCAACGCCCGCTTGAGCTCCTCCGCTGGTGAGCTGCTACGCCCCATCAGCCTGAAGGTGCCGAATCCAATCAGCAGCGCCAGCAGTGGAGAGAGGATCAAGGTATCTCTGGAGTAGCGCCATGCGTGGCTCAAGTAATCATGCACCGTGATCCGGGTGACGACCTGATAGGGGAAATCGGCCGAAGCGAGGGCAATATAACCCTCTTCTGCCGGAGAGGGCGCCGCCCCGAACTGACCTGAGCCAAACAGTGCCCTCTGCCCCACCACCAGAGCCATCGGGGAGTTCTTGCTGGAGATCTCCAGGGTATTGCGCAGGTAGTAGCCATCCACACCGATCAGCACACTCCCCTTGTCCGTTTCGTGGCGCAGCACGATCAGGGGGCGATCCGGTGTGACCTCATTGCCTGGCAGCAGTTGCAGCCTGCCATCCACATAACTGTCAGGGTTGAAGGGGCCATCGTAGTCACCATAGAGCGAGGTGCAATAGATACGATTTCCTATAGCCAGATTGGCAGAGCGGACATCAGGCACAGTGGCCACCTGTTCGCGCAGCAGTTGTGCCGCCTCCTTGCAGGGGTGACCAAGCATCCCCTCCACATTGATGGCCGCTTGCCGGGCATGGCCGATGGAGCGATCAAACATCATCCGGGCATGCTGCAAGCGTGAATCAGAATCATGCTCTATCTCGGTCACTGTCTGCCAGATAACGGCAACAACCCCCAGCAGCAGGATCCCGCCCCCCATCAGTAGTGCCACCAGAATCCTCGAGTAAAGCTGGCGAAGTTTCAAACGACGAAATGGCATGGCGGCCTCTTTGATGCTCGGATGGTGGGTGACAGCCCCGGTGGACAGGCGAAAGGGTCGCCATAATAGCGATTGAACAACAAATGTCCACCCGACAAAAATCAATCAATTCAAACTATTGTTCAACAATATGTCGCAAGAAGAGGATAGAGTTAACATCAGTCGAATGAACAAAACGTGTCAAACTCGTCCACTTGTTGAAGGAGGACGACGCCATTAGAGTAGAGCAAACGGCAGCAGGAGCGTGCAACGATGAAGATTCTGATTACCGGAGGAACCGGCTTTATCGGCCGCAAGCTGGTTGCCCATCTCAAGGTCAATCACGAGGTCGTGGTATTGAGCAGGCAGGGGAGCCGCGCCTACTCCCTGCTCGGTCACGATATCAAGGTATTGGATAACCTTGACCGGCTCGATGACCTCAATGACGTGGATGCGGTGATCAATCTGGCGGGTGAACCCATCGCCGCCGGACGCTGGAGCGAATCGCGTAAACAGCTGCTCTGCGACAGCCGCTGGCTGCTGACCGAGCAGCTGGTTGATCTCATCAAGCTCTCCACAACGCCGCCCAAGGTGCTGATCAACGCCTCCGCCATCGGCTGGTATGGCAGACAGGGCACCGAAACCCTCGACGAGCAGTGCCGCTCTCCCAACGACGAGTTCACCCACCAACTCTGCCAACAGTGGGAGACCCTGGCACTGGAAGCACAAAGCAAGCAGACCCGGGTCTGTATCGTGCGGATCGGGCTGGTGCTCGGCATGGATGGGGGAGCGCTACCCAAAATGCTCCCCCCATACCGACTCGGACTCGGCGGCCCCATGGGGTCGGGCAGCCAGATGATGAGCTGGATCCATGTGCAGGATCTGGTGCGCGCCATCCTGTTCATACTGGAGCACGAAGAGTGCAGCGGCATCTTCAACGGAACCGCCCCCCATCCGGTCAGCAACCGGGAGTTCAGTGAGACTCTGGCCGCGACCCTGCACCGTCCACACCTCTTCTTCGTCCCGGCGCCGCTGTTGCAACTGGTGATGGGGGAGGCGGCAGATCTGCTGCTGACCGGACAAAAGGTGATACCAACAAGGCTGCAACAGGCCGGTTTTCACTTCAGCTATCCCGAGCTGCCGAGCGCCCTCGCCAATCTGCTGCGCGAGCCCCGCTAACTCACACCTGTTCGCTGCGTCCACTCGTCAGCACCTCGCATAGCAAGCAGCCCGACCAAGGCCGGGCTGCTTGCTTATTGCGGCTGCGCTATTGCACCTTGTGTGTATCGGCTCGCGCTGGCGGGATTACAACAGTCCCTGACCCAGCCCCCGCAGCCGATCGCTCAGGGTGCCAGCCAGCAGCTGGCGCTGCATCCCCTGCCCCGCCAGCGTCACCAACAGCGCCCCCTGAGTCGGCAGACCGAGCCAGATGGCCCAGTGGAACTGCCACAACCCCTCGAACCACCACCACTGCAGGCCAAAGGAACAGAGCTCCACCACCATGGCGGCGCAGAGCCCCGCCAGCGCACCACTGGCCACCAGCTCCCAACGCAGCATCTTTTTCAGCAGTTCGCTGCTGGCACCCAGGGTGCGCATCAGCAGCAGTTCGCGCCGACGCTGAGCCATGCTGGCCTGGGTCTGGGTCAGCAGCACCAGCAGCGCGGCCACTGTCACCAGCCCCAGCATCAGCGCCAGTGCCCGGCTCACCTGCTCCGATACCTGAGTGAGCCGCGCAATCAGGTCATCCACATCGATAAGACTCACCGTGGGGTGGCGGCGGATCAACTCCACCTCGGCAGTGCGCCCCGCCTCGGGCAGCCGGTAGCTGCCAAGCCAGGTACGGGAGAAGGGTGCCAGCAGATCCTCGGAGAAGATCATGTAGAAGTTGGGCCGCATATTGTCCCACTTGATGCTGCGCAGACTGGTGACCCTGGCGCCGAAGCTGCGCCCCTCGATAGTAAAGGCGAGCATGTCCCCCAGCTTGATATCGAGTCGCTTGGCCAACTCGCTATCCACCGACACCTCGCCGGACCCGGCAAGCCACTTCCCGGCCACCAGCTTGTTGTCGGTTGGCAGGGTAGCCGTGGTGGTGAAGTTGAGCTCCCGATCTACCCCCTCGCGGCCACTGCTGGCCCCCTCGCCCACCGCCTCACCGGCAATATGGGTCAGCCTGCCGCGCACCATGGGATAGAAATCGGAGGTGGTGGCCCCGGCCGCCGCCAGTTCGCTCAGGATCCCCTCCCTTTCGTTCTCGGCCACATTGACCAGAAAACGGTTGGGTGCATCAACGGGGAGACGGGCCGAAAACTCATCCAGCAGATCGACCCTGGCCGCCCAGAGCAAGCCAAACAGCATCAATGCCAGCGCAAAGCCCGCCAACTGAAACAGGCCGCTGCTGCGCTCGCGCGACAGGTGGGCCAGCGCCAGCCGCAAGGCATGAGGCCCGCTCACTCTCGCTCCCAGCCGCAACATCAGCGCCGCCAGCAGGGCCAGCAGCCCCATCAGCAAGCCCATGCCACCCACCAGACCCAGCGCCAGACGCACATCGGCGGTAAAGCCCCAGACCAGCGCAAACAGCCCGAACAGGCCGACCGGCAGGGCCAGCCAGGGGGGAATCCCCGCCTCCAGCTCCCGGCGCAATACCCGCAGCGGCGGCACCTTCAGCAGCCGCAAGAAGGGCACAAAAGCGAGCAACAGGGTGATAAAGAGCGCTACCGCCACCCCCAGGGCAAAGGGGCGCCAGGAGGGGGGCGGCAGATCCGGAGGCAGCAGGTCCCCCAGCAGTTGCAAGGTGATCCACTGCATGGCTGTGCCCGCCACCAGACCCAGCAACGCGCCGATCAGCGTCAACGACAGCAGCAAGGTTCCCATCAGTTGCCAGAGCGAGCGACGAGATGCCCCCAGGGTTTTGAGCAGCGCCACCATATTGGTCTGGCGCTCGGCAAAGTGGCGCACCGCAATACCCATCGCCAACGCCCCCAGCAACACCCCGCTTAGCGAGGCGAGCCGGAAGAAACGCTCGGCATTGGCCAGCGAGCGACCCACTTGGGATTCGCTGTCATCCGGTTTGATCCACTTCTGTCCGGCCTGCAATTGCGGCAACAACCATTGCTCGTAACGGGCTAGCGACTCTCGCGGCCCCTTGAACAGATAGCGCCACTGCTGGCGGCTGCCGGGGAGCAGGGCACCGGTCGCCTCGATATCGGCACTGTGGATCAGCGCACGCGGCGCCAGCAGGAATGGGCTGAAGCCCTGATCCGGCTCCTCACCAAGCAGGCCCGCCACCTTGAGCACCGTATTGCCCACCTCCAGCTCATCCCCCGTTTTGGCCTTGAGCAGCTGCATCACCCGGGCGGAGAGCCAGATCTCGCCGGGAGCCGGGGCACGGGCAGGTTCCAGAGTGAGCTTGCCGTAGAAGGGAAAACCATTGGGCACCGCCCGAATGGAGGCGAGCTGCAGCGCGTCGCCGTGAAACAGCATGCTGTTGAAGCTGACGGTGGTCTGCACCGCCAAGCCATCCTGTTTCGCTCGTTCCAGCCAACCATTCGGCAGGGCGGCGGCGGTGCGCAGCACCCGATCCGCCCCGATAAAGTCGCGGCCCGACGCCTTGAGTCCGGCATCGAGCCGATCAGCTACCAGCGCCACACTCAAGACGCACGCCACGCTCAGGGCCAGCGCCAGCACAAACCAGCGCAGCTCGCCGCTAAAACCTTCCCGGCGAAGCAGTCGCCATCCCAATCGCCACTGCATCATCCCTTGCATCTCCCACCTGACCCGCAGCTCACCCCGTTACACCACATCATGGGTCACCTCGCGATCCAGCCGACCTGCCGTCATGACCACTTGTCGCTGACAGCGTTCGGCCAGCTGATGGTCATGGGTCACTACCACTAGCGTGGTGCCGTGCTTGCGATTGAGTTCAAACAGCAGCTCGATCACCTTCTCGCCGGTCTTGCTGTCGAGGTTGCCGGTCGGCTCGTCCGCCAGCAGCAGACTGGGACGGGTCATAAAGGCGCGAGCGATGGCCACCCGCTGCTGCTCACCGCCGGAGAGCCGTGGCGGCAGATGGTGCAACCGCTCGCCAAGTCCGACCGCAGCTAGCAGCTCGCGGGCCCTCGGCTCGCAGTGGCGCTCGCCACGCAGCTCGGCAGGCAGCATCACATTCTCCAGCGCAGTCATGGTCGGGAGCAGCAGAAACGACTGGAACACAAAACCGATCTGTTCGGCGCGCAATCGGGCCCGCCCCTCTTCATCCAGCTCGCCAAGGGATTTGCCGAGGATTTCTATATCCCCCTGACTCGGCAGATCGAGTCCTGCCAGCAATCCCAGCAGGGTGGACTTGCCGGAGCCTGAGGCGCCGACCAGGGCCACCGTCTCGCCGCTATTGACTTGCAGATCGATCCCTTCAAGGATGGTGAGGCTTTCCTGGCCGAGGCGAACCGATTTGCCGAGGCCCTTGACGACAATAATGGGGGTTGAACTCATGCTCTGTATCCTTTGTTCCAATCCCTTGATGACAATCCATAGCGGGAGTTGAATTGATGGTGCGTATTCTGTTTGCCTTTTTGGTTGGCCTCGGCAGCCTGCTCTCGTCGGCTCAGGCCCAGACCCTACTGGTGCTGGGTGACAGTCTGAGCGCCGGCTATCAAATGCAGGCTGAGCAGAGCTGGCCTGCCCTGCTCAACCAGAAATGGCAGGAGGAGGGGGGCAAACACACCCTGCTCAATGCCAGCATCAGCGGTGAAACGACACAAGGGGCGCTGGCCCGTCTGCCTGCGCTGCTGAAGGAGCACAAGCCAGACTGGCTTCTGATCGAACTGGGGGGCAACGATGGCCTGCGTGGCTTCGCGCCGACCATTACCCGCCAGAATCTGGCCAGCATGATCGCGCTCGCCAAGGAGCAGCAGACCCGTGTGGTGTTGACCCAAATCCAGCTGCCCCGCAACTACGGTGCCCGCTATCTGCGCCAGTTCGAACAGATCTTTCCCGAGTTGGCCCAGGCTAACGATCTGCCCCTGCTGCCCTTCTTCATGGATGATATTGCGCTGCGCCCTGAACTTATGATGAACGATGGTATTCATCCCACCCCTGCGGCCCAGCCCAAGATCCGCGACAAGGTAGCCGGTTTTATTGAGCCCCTTATGGAGCCATAAGAAACATCTCCCCCTGTTTAACTCAGCAGCAGGCTGTTCATCAGGGCCCGCAGTTTGAGTGGTTTGACCGGTTTGCTGATGTAGCCATACCCCCGCTCGCGGATCTGCGCCTGCAACTCGCTCTTGCGATCAGCGCTGATGATGATGCCTCCCAGCTCGTCGCCACACACCCGCTGCAGGGCAGCGAGCGCCTCCAACCCGGTCTTGCCGTCGTCGAGGTGGTAGTCAGAGAGCACCAGCCGCGGCACAAACCCTTCTGTCACCAGCGCCTCGGCTTCGGCCAGATCGACGGCGCAGCGCACCTCGCAGCCCCAACGGCAAAGCAGGGTGCTCATGGCGGTCAGAATGTCCCGCTCGTTGTCGATGCAGAGCACGGCCACCCCCTCCAGCTGGCTGTCGCGCGCCACCGGCGCCGCCAGCTGATGGGCCGTGACCGGCCGGGTCGCCAGATTGAGGGTCACCGCAAAGACCGATCCCTTGCCCGGCCAGCTCTGCAATGTGAGCTGATGACCGAGCACCTGCGAGATGCCACGGGCGATGGCGAGCCCCAGACCCAGCCCCTGCTCCTTGGCGGTGCGGGAGTGATCGAGGCGGGAGAACTCGTCGAAGATCGCCTCCTGCTTGTCGGCCGGAATGCCGGGGCCGTTGTCCCACACCTCGATGCGCACCTTGTCGCCGAGCCGGCGACAGCCGAGCAGCACCCGGCCGCCCGGGTTGTAGCGAAACGCGTTGGTGAGGAAGTTTTGCAGCACCCGCCGCAGCAGGCGCACGTCGCTGTAGACCGCGAGGCTGCTCTCCACCACCGAGAAGTGGATCCCCCCCGCCTGCGCCAGCACGCCAAACTCCGCCTTGAGGTTGTCGAGCAGATCGCGCAGGGCAAAGTCGAGCTTCTTGGCCTTGAACTTGCCCGCTTCGAGCCGCGAGATATCGAGCAGATCGGTGATGAGATCCTCGGTCGCCCCCAGCGCATCGTCGATATGGCGGGCGATGCGGGCCTGCTCGCCAGCATCTGGCAACATCTCCAGCAGGGAGGAGGTAAACAGCTTGGCAGCATTGAGGGGCTGGGTCAGATCGTGGCTGACCGCCGCCAGAAAACGGCTCTTGGATTGATTGGCCCGCTCCACCTGCTGGTTCACCAGCAGCAGCTGGCGGTTGAGTTCGGAGAGCTCACGGGTGCGCTCGGCCACCCGTGCCTCCAGATGTTCGTTCGCTTCGCGCAGCACCCGCTCCGCATCGCGAAACGGGGTGATGTCGGTAAAGGTCATCACGAAACCACCGGCGGGCATGGGGTTGCCCTGCATCTCGATCACCCGCCCGTCCGGGCGCTCCCGCGCCGAGATATGGGCGCTGCCGCGTTTCATAAAGGCGACGCGCCGCGCCACGTGATCCTCGATATCACCGGGGCCGCAAAGCCCCTGCTGGGCGTTGTAGCGGATGATCTCTTCAATGGGGCGCCCAGCCTGAATAAGCCCCGGCGGATAGTGGAACAGCTCGATGTAGCGGCGGTTCCAGGCCACCAGCCGAAGCTCCCTATCCACCACCGAGATCCCCTGCCCGATATGCTCGATCGCCCCCTGCAACAAGCCTCGGTTGAAGCGAAACACGTCGGAGGCCTCATCGACTATGGTGGCGATCTCCTCGAGCTGCATGTTGCGCCCCTGCAGGGCAGAGGCAAGCACCAGCCGTGCCGACGAGGTGCCAAACACCCCCGCCAGCAGCCGTTCGGTGTGGGCAATCAGCTCGGCCGAGGCCTGCATCTGGGGCGCCAGGGTGCCGCCCCGCTCACCGGCGAAGCGACCAAAGGCGCGCTTGACCCGGCTTGAGCCGACAAAACGAGCCGCCAGCATCTCCAGCTCCTTGACCGAGACCCGCGCCTGATAGAGGGCGGCGGTATCGCGGCTCGGCTTGCCGACAAAGTTGGCCGCCTGCAGCCGCTCGCTCACCGCAGGGCGCGACAGAAGCGAGCCTGCCACATAGCCGAGCAGGTTGAAGAGCAGGCTCAGGAAGATGCACCAGGCCCCGAGACTCAGCTCGCGAAACGCGGGCCAGTCCGGCGGCGCCAGCAGCTCGGCCAAGGGCGAGCCCGCCAGCAAGCCACTCTCCACCAGCAGAGTCACGAACCAGAGGCTCACTCCGAGGCTCAACCCAAGATAGACCCCCTTGCGATTGCCGTGGCGCCAGTAGAGACCGAGCAGCAGAGCCGGCGCAAACTGGGCCACCGCGCCAAAGGAGAGGTAACCGATGCGCGACAAGCTGGTGAGATCGCCGAGCCATAGGTAGAGCCCCCAGGCCGCCAGCAAGATCAGCAGGATGGCGCCACGGCGCACCTGCAACAGCAGACGCACCAGCCGCTCGTCGCGCCCCTGCCGCCAGAAGCGGCGCAGCAGCACCGGCAGCACCAGATCGTTGCTCACCATGATCGCCAGCGCGATGGTGCAGACGATCACCATGC
>NZ_JAAKNE010000079.1:0-20938 GCF_049170755.1 Aeromonas sp. 604176 | reverse complement strand
CGAGGCGGGCGGCCAGCGCGATGGCCTTGATGCGGCACAGCTGATCGAAGCGGTAGCGGTTGTCGTCGTTGACCCGGGCAATCACGCTCTGCGCGGGTTCGTTGTTGATCCCCCGCACCAGCGCCTCGTAGCCGAAGATGGTGCGCTTGCTGCAATCGACGATGGGCTGAAAGGCCATGGTGAAGTCGAAGTCGAGATCTGCTTTCTCCTGACACAGCTGGCAGATGGCGGGGGACGGGGCGGCAGGTATATCCATGACTTTCCTCTTGGGCGTGGCGGCGCTGGGCACTGTCTCAAATGATAACAGCTGATCACCCCCCTGTAGGTTCGATTAGCGCAGCGTAATCGGACGAACGAGAGGTTTTGATTGTGGTTGTTGCCGTGTAACCGTGTCGGCCAACCGGAGGGTGGAATTAGGCTGGCCGTGATAGCGGGAGAATCCAATTACGCGAAAGTCCGATTACGCTGCGCTAATCGAACCTACCAGCTAGGTGGGAGTCCCAGCGTAGTCGTATTCAACTTTTTTTAAGCCCTTTTTTTCATCTACGACAAAGAAAATTGCATTCATCCATGTTTTTTCCATTAAACGTGAATATATGGTCATGTCGTGTTCGTTCTTTTTCAGTAGAAGACGTCTTACATGGTTTAAATTATTCAAACCATTTCTTATTTGTGAATCACAAAATTTTATTATAATTACAGCTGGTAATGAACCTCCTGCTCGGAAAATAATAAACCCATTATCTTCCATTCCCATATGGTTGTAAAATTTGGGGTCACCCGGAGTTCCATCTATATCCATCATGACTGCTCTGAGGCGAGTAAATAGTTCCACCCCAAGATAAAACTTACTATGATCAGAGAAACGCTGATTGACTTTATTTAGGTCTTCGCAATATTCCGCTGGCGAATAAGACTTTAGTGGATACCTCGCTTCTTCAACAATGAATTTTTCTAACTCTACTAAAAGCGACCGCTCCTCTCTAGATAAGCTTAGCCTTAAGTCATTGGTAATATTGATTAACCCATGACTATAACTTTTCATCTTCTTATCAAGGATTTTTTTGGGTGCTGAAATTAGCAAAGATACAATACTAGACTTCAGCAGAAGTTCAATTGCATAACCAAGTAATAAAAAACTTGCCTTATTAGCTGCATCTTTTTCATCAAGAAGTTCAAAAGTCTCTTCTGAGCTGGCTCTAATGATGTTGCCATTACTATCTCTTGTGAGATTTTCGAATTTAAGTTGTGCGTTTTTGGCGCAATTTCGTAGAAGCTTGGCACTAATTATTTTCCCATCTGCTTCTTTTATCCAATCCTGTTTTTTGAAAATTCCATTTTCACCAGTAGATTTTATAGGCTGCTCCCATAAGTCCTGTTTACTCATGTTAACTCCTTATTGAAGAGGATTAGTTTATATAAAAACGGCGCCTCGTGGCGCCGTTTTTAATATCACTTACTAAACAAGAGTCACTGCAGCAGGGAGATATCCGCGACTTGCAGGAACAGGTTGCGCAGGTTGTTCAGCAGTGCCAGACGGTTGGCCTTGAGGGCTTCGTCGTCGGCCATCACCATCACTTCGTTGAAGAAGGTGTCGACCGGCTCGCGCAGGGCGGCCAGACGGGTGAGGGCAGCCTGATAGTCACCGGCAGCGAACAGCGGGGCCAGTTCGGCTTGCAGTTCGGCAACCTGGGTGGCCAGCGCCTTCTCGGCGGCATCTTGCAGCAGTTCCGGTTTGACGGCAGTCGGCAATTCGCCTTCGACCTTGGCCAGAATGTTGCTCACGCGCTTGTTGGCGGCAGCCAGTGCCAGTGCGGCATCCAGCGTGCGGAAGTGGCTGACGGCCTTGACGCGACGATCGAAGTCGAGCGGACGGGTCGGGCGGCGGGCCAGTACGGCCAGCACCACGTCGGCACCGATGCCTTCGTCCTGATAGGCGGCGCGGAAGCGGCCCAGCATAAAGTCGACCACGTCGGTGACGACGGTCTTGTTGGTCAGCTTGTCGCCGTAGACGCGTACCGCTTCTTCAACCAGTTCAACCAGATCCAGATCCAGCTGCTTCTCGGTCATGATGCGCAGGGCACCGATGGCGGCGCGACGTAGGGCGAACGGGTCTTTATCACCCTTCGGCAGCATGCCGATGCCGAAGATACCGGCCAGGGTGTCGAACTTGTCGGCCAGCGCGACGGCGCAGGCAACCAGACCGGACGGCAGGGCATCGCCGGCAAAGCGCGGCATGTACTGCTCGTTGAGGGCCACGGCAACCGCTTCATCTTCGCCATCGTGACGGGCGTAATGCATCCCCATGACACCCTGGGTGTCGGTGAACTCGCCGACCATGTTGGTCATCAGGTCACACTTGGAGAGCAGACCGGCACGGCGGGCCTGAGTCACGACGGCATTATCGCCACCACTGATACGCTCGGCGATAAAGCCGGCGACGGTCTCGATGCGCTCGACCTTGGCCTTGACGGTGCCCAGCTGTTGCTGGAACAGCACGGTTTCAAGGCGCGGCAGGCGGGAGGCCAGGGTCTGCTTGAGGTCGGTCTTGAAGAAGAACTCGGCGTCTGAGAGACGGGGGCGAACCACCTTCTCGTTGCCGCTGATGATCTGGCTCGGGTCTTTGGACTCGATGTTGGTGACGAAGATGAACTTCGGCAGCAGCTTGCCGTTCTTGTCGTAGACCGGGAAGTACTTCTGGTCACCCTTCATGGTGTGAACCAGCGCCTCAGCCGGCACGGCCAGGAACTTCTCTTCGAAGTTGGCGGTCAGCACCACAGGCCACTCGACCAGTGCAGTCACTTCTTCCAGCAGGGCGTCGTCCAGATCGGCCACGCCACCGAAGGCGGCAGCGGCCGCTTCGACGTCAGCCTTGATCTTGGCCTTGCGCGCCATAAAGTCGGCAATCACCATGCCGCGCTCCTGCAGGATCTGCGGGTACTGGCTGGCGTTGTCGATGGTGAACTCGCTCTCGCCCATAAAGCGGTGGCCGCGGATGGTGCGGGCAGAGTCGATACCCAGAATGTAGGCGGGGACCAGCTCGCCATCCAGCAGCAGGGTCACGGTGAAGACCGGACGCACGAACTGGATGGTCTTGTCGCCCCAGCGCATCATTTTCGGGATGGGTAGCTTGGCCAGTGCAGCAGCAACCAGCTCGCCCAGCAACTCTTTGGCCGGACGGCCTTCGACCTTGGCGGTGTGAACCAGCCACTCGCCCTTGTCGGTGACCAGACGCTCGGCCTGCTCAACGGTGATGCCGTTGCCACGGGCCCAGCCTTCGGCAGCCTTGGTCGGCTTGCCTTCGGCATCGAACGCCTGCGCCACGGCTGGGCCGCGCTTCTCGACGCTCTTGCTCGGCTGTTCGCCAGCCAGCTCGCTTACCTTCAGCGCCAGACGGCGCGGTGAGGCAAACCACTCGACGTCGCCGAAGGCCAGATCGGCCTTGGTCAGTTCGGCTTTGAAGTTGTCGGCAAAGGCTTCGGCCAGGGAGCGCAGGGCTTTGGGCGGCAGCTCAGCAGTACCGATCTCTACCAGAAATGTATGTTGTGCCATGTCCGTTCCTTAACCTTGCTTGTTCTCACTGCGCTGACACATAGGGAAGCCCAGCGCTTCGCGGGAGGCGTAGTATGCCTCTGCCACGGCCTTGGTCAGGGTGCGAATGCGCAGGATGTAGCGCTGACGCTCGGTGACCGAGATGGCCTTGCGGGCATCCAGCAGGTTGAAGGAGTGAGCGGCTTTGAGGATGCGCTCGTAGGCAGGCAGCGGCAGCGGTTTTTCCAGTGCCAGCAGGTTCTGGGCTTCCTTCTCGTACTGCTCGAAGCAGTGGAACAGGAACTCCACATCGGCGTGTTCGAAGTTGTAGGTGGATTGCTCCACTTCGTTCTGGTGAAACACGTCGCCGTAGGTGGTCTTGCCCAGCGGGCCGTCAGACCAGACCAGATCGTAGACGCTGTCCACGCCCTGAATGTACATGGCCAGACGCTCGAGACCGTAGGTGATCTCGCCGGTGACCGGCTTGCACTCGAGGCCGCCAACTTGCTGGAAGTAGGTGAACTGGGTCACTTCCATGCCGTTCAGCCACACTTCCCAACCCAGACCCCAGGCACCCAGCGTCGGGTTTTCCCAGTTGTCTTCCACGAAGCGGATGTCGTGGATTTCAGGATCCAGACCTAACTCTTTCAGGGAGCCCAGATAGAGTTCCTGAATGTTGTCGGGGGAAGGCTTGATGATCACCTGGAACTGGTAGTAGTGCTGCAGGCGGTTCGGGTTTTCACCGTAGCGGCCGTCGGTCGGACGGCGGGACGGTTGCACGTAAGCGCAGGCGATGGGCTCCGGGCCCAGGGCACGCAGACAGGTCATGGGGTGGGAGGTACCGGCACCCACTTCCATATCCAGCGGCTGAATGATGGTACAGCCCTGGCGGGACCAATAGTCCTGCAGCTGCAGGATCAGGCCCTGAAAGGTTTTGACATCGAATTTTTGCATAATTTTTTTCGCGCGAAGTGAAAATCAGAGCAAGATTTGCTGAATGTGAACCGAGGGAGTATACCGTCTGGCATGGTCGGATAATAGGCGAAATTGCAGCGGATTCGCGGGATGGTGCTGCGCCCTGGCTGGTCGGGCGGGATGACCGGTATATGATGTGAGCAGTGCCGCCTGCAGAGTGGGCAGGGTCGGGCAAACCGCTGAAATAACGAGGGAGAGGAAATGGAACTGCGCTGCGCCTGGGTGACCAAGGACCCGGAATACATTGAATACCATGACAAACAGTGGGGCAGGCCGGTCTATGACGCCCGCGAGCTGTTTGCCAAGCTCTGCCTCGACGGCCAGCAGGCGGGGCTGTCGTGGATCACCATCCTCAAGCGGACCGAGAGCTATTACCGCGCCTATGCCGACTTTGATCCGGTGCAGATTGCTCGGTTCGACGAGCAGGATGTAGAGCGGCTGCTGCAGGACAGCGGCATCATCCGCAACCGGCTCAAGGTGCAGTCGATCATCAGAAATGCCCGCGCTTATCTGGCGTTGCAGGAGCAGGGGATCGACTTCGCCGACTACCTGTGGGGCTTTGTGGGCGGCGCCCCCATCGTCAACCAGCGGCAGGGCAATGGCGATATTCCGGCGACCTCGCCGGAGTCGGATGCCATGTCGAAAGCGCTCAAGAAGCTCGGCTTCAACTTCGTCGGCAGCACCATCTGTTACGCCTTCATGCAGGCGGTGGGGATGGTGAACGATCATCTGGTCAGCTGTCCTTGCCACGCCGAGTGTCAGTTACCGCGCTGACAGTCCGCCGATTGGCCAAAAAAACATCACTCTCGCCATCTGTTCAGGCTTGCGTCAGACAATGGCGTGCCAGCGCGTTACAATCCGGCCCCCGGCATGGTGCCGGATTGTTTTCACAGAGGTTTTTTCATGCGAGCCAAGATCCTGGTGCCTGCTCTGGCACTGACCGTTGCCCTGAGCGGCTGTACCACCAACCCCTACACAGGTGAATCCCAGACCTCCAAAGGTGCCTGGGGCGCGCTGGCTGGCGCCGCTGCCGGTGCGGCCGTAGGTGCGCTCTCCTCCAGCAAGGGTGACCGCAAGAAGGGCATCCTGACCGGCGTTGCTGCCGGCGCGGCGCTGGGTGGCGGTATCGGCTACTACATGGACGTGCAGGAAGCCAAGCTGCGCGAGAAGCTGCAGGGCACCGGCGTCAGCGTGACCCGCAATGGCAATGAGCTGATCCTCAACATGCCGAACAACGTGACCTTCGACAGCTCCAGCTCCCAGCTGAAAGCGGCCGGTGCCAACACCCTCTCCGGCGTGGCCATGGTGGTTGCTGAGTTCGACAAGACCCGCCTGAACGTGGTCGGTCACACCGACAGCACAGGTTCCCGCGATCTGAACATGAAGCTCTCCCGCGATCGTGCCGATGCCGTTGCCGCTCAGCTGATTGGTCAGGGCGTAGCAGGTAGCCGCATCTCCACCACCGGCGTGGGCCCGGATCAGCCGGTTGCTACCAACAGCACCGCCGCTGGCAAAGCCCAGAACCGTCGCGTGACCATTACCCTGACCCCGACCGCCTAAGTCGTTCAGGTTTCGGTAACGAAAAGGCCCCGCCAGTGATGGCGGGGCCTTTCTATTGGAGCCGTTGCTGGCAATGGCGCCCTGTTGTTTGCTCCATTTTCCCTTGTGGGAGAGGGGGCGGGGATAAGCGCCTCTTAGACAGCTGCAGTCAGCTGCACTTCCACCTTGTAGCCTTCGTGGGCGAGGCGGGCCTGTACACAGGCTCTAACCGGTGCTGTGCCAGCCGGGATCCAGGCATCCCACTGCTCGTTGAAGGCCGCGATGTCACCAATGTCTTTGAGATAGATATTGGCCATCAGAATTTTGTCTACGCCGGAGCCGTTGGCTTCCAGCAGGCGTTGCAGGCTTGCCAGCACTTCGCGGGTCTGCTGGTGGATGTCGGCCTCTTCGCTGACGGGCACTTCCACCACGTAGAGGGTGCCATTGTGGATGACCACGTCAGACCAACGCTGGGTGGTGCCGATTCGGGTAATGGTTGTCATGGAGTGCTCCGGTACGGGGGCTTATTGACCCTTGCGGATCAGATAGCGGTAGGGGGCCTGCTCTGTCTCGCTGGCGACCAGGGTGTGATCCATAAAGCGGCAGAAACTGGGGATGTCGCGGGTGGTTGAAGGATCGTCGGCACTGACCAGCAGGGTCTCGCCATCCGCCATCAGCCGCACTTTCTTGCGAACCATCATAACGGGTTCCGGGCAACGAAGTCCGATTGCGTCCAACTCATGAGTTGCGCCGCAGAATAAATCACTCATCTACTATCAACCTTCAACCTATTCGGCTGCCAATGATACTCAGGGCTAAAAAATAATCAAACAAACGACCCATTCACCAGCATATGTAACCAAAATGTTATTCGGCCCTATCCAGCTTGCGCCGGACGAGTAATATAAAAATTGAACCATATTCAACAAGGAGGTGAATATGCAGGTCTCCTACGGCAGATTACAAGCCTATGCAGGCATGGGGTTCTTGTCCTTCGCCATGATAGTGATGGGCAGCCCGATCGGGAACACCGGTACCTGGTTCGGCTCCATGGTGATGGTCGGGTTGGGGCTCTGGATCGAGCTCAGCGATTACTATGACGAGGATGAGGACGAGAACGATCAATCCTGAATCGGATGACGATTCAACAACAAAGGCGGAGCAGTTCCGCCTTTGTCATTTCTGCCGTTTGGCAATGTGCCCGGATCAGCGGGTCGAGCGCATCGCCCGCTCCAGATGCAGCGCCGTCTGCTCCGGGTTGGCCTTGGGGTCGTTGAAGAAGTTGCTCAGCACATCGAGGATCGCCTGCCGCATATTGGTCGGCGTCGCCATCCCTTCCGCCATGCTGGGCAGCAGGTTGTCCTGCTTTTCCGCCTGCAGGAAATCCTGATAGGAACGGACGGCGCAGCGGTCGAACTTGCTCATGTCGGGATTGGTCAGCGCCGGGATCGATCCCTTCACCCGGTTGAACTCTGCCTGGAATTGCGGCGTCATCAGCAGCTGGGCAAGATCCCCTTGCGCCTGCAGCTGGGCCGGATCCCGCTGTTTGAACATGGCGATGGAGTCGAGGTTGTAGCTGAACAGTCCGGCGCTGCCCGGGCTCGGCAGACAGGCGATATCCTCACCCGGTCGGTAGTTGCCCGCGCTCAGTTCACCCTTCACCCAGTCCCCCATCACCTGCATGGCGGCGCCACCGCTCTCCAGCAGATTGGTGGCCTGATGCCACTTCAGACCGGCGTATTTTTGTGGCACGTAGGCGCGCAGTTGCTGGAAACGTGTCAACACCCGCACCATGTCGGGGCCGGTCAGGGTGGCGCTGTCCTGCTCGAGAAACGCCTTGCGATAGAATTCTTTTCCGCCCTCACCGAGCGCCACCGTTTCAAACAACACCGCCAGCTGCCAGGGCTCGTTGCCAATGGCGAGCGGGATGATGCCCCGTTTTTTAAGCTGGTCGGCGACGGTGACAAACTGGGCCCAGTCGGTGGGCGGAGTCAGCTTGTTGCGCTCGAAGATCTTGCGGTTGAGCCACAGCCAGTTGACCCGGTGGATGCCGGTGGGCACCGCCATCAGGGCGCTATTCTGGCTGAGGGTGGCACGCACCATGGGTGGCATCTGGCTGTACCAGCCGAGGTGTTCGGCCATGGGGGTGAGATCGCGCAGGAAGCCGAGCCCGGCCCACTCCTTGAGCTCATAGCCCTTGAGGTGAGCTGCTTCGGGCGGGTTGGCCGCCAGTGCCCGGCTCTTCAATACCGTCATGGCACTCTTGCCGCCGCCTCCCTGCACTGCAAAGTCGTTCCACTGGTTGCCCTGTTTGGTCCACTCGGATTTGAGCACTTCGACCGCTTTCGCTTCGCCGCCGGATGTCCACCAGTGCAGCACTTCCACCTGGGAGGCGGCAACGGGAGCAGAGAGCAGGGCGATGACAGAAAAAGACAACCACTTCATAAGGTTACTGCCTTGGTAGGGAGAGCGTGGCCTGCAGGCCACCTTGCGGACGGTTTTCCAGCACCAGATCGCCGCCGTGGGCGTGGGCTATGTTGCGGGCGATGCCAAGGCCGAGGCCGGTGCCGGCCTGATCCGTGCTGAGCCGGTAATAGGGTTCGAAGATGCGCTCGAACTGATCGTCCGGCAGGCCGGGGCCCTCATCCATGATGAAGAGGATCAGCATCTCCTCGTCATCCATGATGATGATGCGCACCTTCTGGCCGTACTTGATGCCGTTGTCCACCAGATTGCCGATGCAACGTTTGAGCGCCAGCAGCTTGCCGCGGTAGGGCCACTTGCAGTGGCCTTCGATGGTCAGCCGCTCGTCGTGCAGGTTCATCGACTCCGCCATCTGCTCAAGCAGGGCGTTGATGTCGATCTCCTCGATATTCTCGTGAATGTCGGTCTCTTTGACCGTCTGCAGCGCCCCTTTCACCATCAGCTCCAGCTCGTCGAGATCCTTATTGAACTTGGCGATTTGCACCTCGTCGTCGAGCAGTTCGACCCGCAGTCGCAGTCGGGTGATGGGGGTCTTGAGGTCGTGGGAGATGGAGCTGAACAGCCGCTCTCTATCGTCGATATAGCGACGAATGCGGTGCTGCATGATGTTGAAGGCGCGGGTCGCCGCCACGATTTCCGATGCTCCTTCCTCCTTGAGCGAAGGCTGGTCGATATCCTTGCCCAGATTCACCGCCGCCTTGGCGAGACGGCGCAGCGGGCGGGTCTGCCAGCGCACTAGCATAAAGGTGAAGAAGCAGAGGAACACCGTCATCAGGGCGATGAAACGCACCTGGTTGCTCGGCATCACGGTATCGTCGAGGGTCATGTAGGGGGCGGGCAGCAGTGCCGCCAGATAGAGCCACTCCCCCTTTTCAATCTCGATCTGGGTCACCAGCACCGGCGGATTGAGCGGCTCCAGCGACAGGGTGTAGCGGGCCCAGGAGGAGGGGAGATCCGCCAGCAGGGTGTCGTTGTTGAAGACGTGGAGGTCATCGGGTCGGGAGAAATCCACCTTGATCGCCATGGCGTCGGAGAGCTTGCGGGTCAGCACTCCCTGAACCTCCTCCAGCACCTGCGTCTTGCGTTCGCTGTCGGGGATGGCGTTGATGTGGATCTCCTCCTCGTTGAGCGAGACGAAGAAGCGGCTGCCCCCCATGTTGCGCAGCTGGTCCAGCGCGATATGGCGATACTGCAGCGGCAGGGATTTGAAGAAGTTGACGGTGGAAGCGGCAGACATGGCGAGGTTGCGGGTGGTGCTGAGCATCCCCTCCAGTTCCCGCTTCTGGATCTGCTGCATCCAGATGCCGGTCAGAATGGTCTGGGAGAGCAGGATGGCCAGCAACAACAGCAGGATCATCCGTGACAACAGGGAGCGGGGCACCAGTGCCCCCCAGGACCACTTGTTGCTCATGGCAGCTCGTGCACCTCGGCAATCAGCATGTAGCCGCTACCGCGAATGGTCTTGATGATGCGCGGGCTCTTGCCGTTGTCGCCCAGCTTCTGGCGCAGACGGCTGATCTGCACGTCGATGCCGCGTTCCATTGGCAGGCTTTCGCGGCCGCGGGTGGCATCCGAGATGGTGTCGCGATCCAGCACCACGCCGGGCTGTTGCAGGAACATGCCGAGCAGCATGGCGTCGCTGCCGGAGAGATCCAGCAGGCTGCCATCATCATGGGTCAGCTGGTGGCTCAGGGTGTCGAGGGTCCACTCGGCAAAACGCAGGCGGCGGCTTGGCTCTTTCTCTTTTTCCGGCTGGCGGAATTCGGCGCGGCGCAGCAGTGCCTTGATGCGGGCCTGCAGTTCGCGGGGGCTGAACGGCTTGGCGATATAGTCGTCGGCGCCGAGTTCCAGGCCGATCACCCGATCCGCTTCGTCGGAGGCGGCGGTCAGCATGATGATGGGCACCTGGGAGTCACGACGGATCTGCTGGCAGAGGGTAAAACCGTCCTCGCCGGGCATCATGATGTCCAGAATAATCAGGTCCGGGCTGTGCTGGGCGAGTTGCTGGCGCATCTCGTTGCCCTCCGCCGCCGTCAATACCTGAAAGCCCGCCCGGGTCAGGTACTCATTGAGCAGCTCGCGGATCTCTTGGTCGTCATCGACGATCAGCAGTTGTTTGCTCATTGACATATGTATGTGCATCCACCCATTTTTTTGTGCAGATTGAACCTGTCGGGGGAGTAAAAAGCAAGCAAGCCCCCTATCTAATGTGAGGTTTAAGGCAATAACAGCCTATTGATAAGATTAAAACGAAAAAAGGCCGACCCAAACGGGACGGCCAACAGACAGCTTCTGACCACTGACGAGCACCCCGTGTGGCGATCGTCACAGACTTGAAAAGGGGCCAGTCAGACTGGCCCCGAAAAGGGACAACTCTCAGTAGTGCATCCCGTCGATCCGGCTGGTTATCACACCCGTTCAAACACGGTGGCGATGCCCTGACCCAGACCGATACACATGGTGGCAACCCCCAGGGTGGCGTCCTTCTCCTCCATCAGATTGATGAGGGTGGTGGAGATGCGGGCACCGGAGCAGCCGAGGGGGTGACCCAGCGCAATGGCGCCGCCGTTCAGGTTTACCTTCTCGTCCACCAGATCCTGCAGACCCAGATCCTTCACACAGGGCAGGGACTGGGCGGCAAACGCCTCGTTCAGCTCGAACAGGTCGATATCACCGACAGTCAGACCGGCACGTTTGAGCGCCTTCTGGGTCGCCGGCACCGGGCCGTAACCCATGATGGCGGCGTCACAGCCGGCGATGGCCATGGCACGTACCTTGGCGCGCGGCGTGAGGCCGAGGGCCTTGGCACGATCCGCGCTCATCACCAGCATGGCGGCGGCGCCATCGGACAGGGCCGAGGAGCTGCCGGCGGTGACGGTACCGTTGACCGGGTCGAACACCGGGCGCAGCTGGCTCAGGGTTTCGACCGTGGTCTCCGGGCGGATCACCTCGTCGTAGTCGTAGAAGAAGCGGGCGCCGCTGGCGTCATGGCCTTCCAGCCCGACGATCTCCTTGGCAAAACGCCCTTCCACGGTGGCGGCGTGAGCGCGGCGATGGGAGCGGGCGGCAAACTCGTCCTGCTGCTGACGGCTGATGCCGTGCAGCTTGCCGAGCATCTCGGCGGTCAGCCCCATCATGCCGGAGGCTTTCGCCACCGACTTGGCCATGCCGGGATGGAAGTCGACGCCGTGGCTCATCGGTACGTGACCCATGTGCTCGACGCCGCCGATGATGAAGATATCCCCATCACCTACCTGAATGGCGCGGGAGGCATCATGCAGCGCCTGCATGGAGGAGCCACACAGGCGGTTGACGGTAACCGCCCCCACCTGCTTCGGAATACCGGCCAGCAGCGCGGCGTTGCGGGCGATGTTGAAGCCCTGCTCCAGGGTCTGCTGTACGCAGCCCCAGTAGATATCCTCGATCTCGTTCGGGTCGAGGTTGGGGTTGCGCAGCAGGATGGACTTCATCAGGTGCGCGGACAGATCTTCTGCACGCACGTTGCGGAAGGCGCCGCCTTTGGACCGGCCCATCGGGGTCCGGATACAGTCGACAATGACTACGTCTTTCATGAATGGATCTCCTTTCCGCAATCAGTAGAAGGTTTTGCCCTGGGCGGCCATCTCGCGCAGCTTGTCGCTGACGCGGTAGAGCGGGCCCAAATCGGCATACTGGTCGGCCATGGCCACGTAGCGATCCAGACCAATGGTGTCCAGATAGCGGAACACGCCGCCGCGGAAGGGAGGGAAACCCAGACCGTAGACCAGCGCGATGTCGGCTTCGGCTGGCGTGGCGACTATGCCCTCTTCCAGACAGAGCACCACCTCGTTGATCATCGGGATCATCATGCGAGCAATGATGGCGTCCTTGTCGAAATCCTGTTTCGGCTTGGCAATGGGGGCCAGCAGCTCGTAAGCAGCGGCGTCAGCCACCTTCTTCGGCTTGCCCTTCTTGTCCTGCTCGTAGGCGTAGAAGCCCTTGCCGTTCTTCTGACCGAAGCGGTTCACTTCGTACATCACGTCGATGGCGGTGCGACCTTCCTTGCTCATGCGTGCCGGGAAGCCCTGCGCCATCACGTCACCGGCATGGTGACCGGTATCGATGCCGACTACGTCCAGCAGGTAGGCGGGGCCCATGGGCCAGCCAAACTCCTTCTCCATCACCTTGTCGACGGCAGCGAAGTCGGCGCCATCGGCGACCAGCTTGTTGAAGCCGAAGAAGTAGGGGAACAGCACCCGGTTGACGAAGAAGCCCGGGCAGTCGTTGACCACCACCGGGGACTTGCCCATGGCGGCGGCGTAGGCCACCACGCGGTTGATGGTTTCATCGGAGGTCTGCTCGCCGCGGATGATCTCCACCAGCGGCATGCGGTGCACCGGGTTGAAGAAGTGCATGCCGCAGAAGTTCTGCGGGCGCTTCAGCCCCTTGGCCAGCAGAGAGATGGGAATGGTGGAGGTGTTGCTGGCGAGCACGGCGTCTTCGCCGATGATCCCTTCAACCTCACCCAGTACGGCGGCCTTCACTTTCGGGTTTTCAACCACAGCTTCGACGACGACGTCCACGCCTTTGACGTTGTCATAGCTGAGAGTCGGAGTGATGGCGGAGAGCACCTGGCCCATCTTGATGCCATCGATGCGGCCCTTCTCGAGCTGGCCATTGAGCAGCTTGGTGGCTTCGCCCATGCCAAGTGCCAGCGCCTTCTCGTTGATGTCCTTCATCACCGCCGGAATGCCCTTGCTGGCAGACTGGTAGGCGATGCCGCCGCCCATGATGCCGGCGCCCAGTACGGCGGCGTGGCCAGTGGCCTTGCTCGCCTGTTTGGCCGCCTTCTTGGCCAGCGCCTTGATGTGCTGATCGTTGAGGAAGATGCCGACCAGCGCCTTGGCGACATCGGTCTTGGCCAGCTTGATAAAGCCCTGTGCCTCGGCGGCCAGCGCTTCGTCACGGCCCATACCTGCGGCGGCCTCGACGGTTTTCACCGCCGTCATCGGTGCCGGATAGTGTTTGCCCGCCACGGCGGCAACCATGCCGGCGGCGGTGGTGAAGCTCATCATGGCTTCCAGTTTGGAGAGGCGCAGCGGGGCTTTCTTGGCGGCACGACGGCTCTGCCAGTCCAGCTTGCCCGCGATGGCGTCCTTGATCATCTGTACCGCAGCGCTCTGCAGCGCGTCAGGGGTGACTACGGCGTCGATAGCGCCCACCTTGAGGGCGTCATCGGCACGGTAATCCTTACCGGTGGTGATCCACTCGAGCGCGTTGTCGGCGCCGATCACTCGCGGCAGACGGACTGTGCCGCCAAAGCCCGGCATGATGCCGAGTTTGGTCTCGGGCAGGCCGATTTTGGCGGTGGTGTCGGCCAGACGGAAGTCGGTGGAGAGAATGGTCTCGCAGCCGCCGCCCAGAGCGTGACCCTTGATGGCGGAGAGGGTAGGCACCGGCAGATCTTCGATGGCATTGAAGATGTCGTTGGCCTTTTTCAGCCAGCCGAGCAGATCTTCTTGCGGTAGATCGAACAGTTCCAGGAATTCGGTAATGTCGGCACCGACGATAAAGGCGTCTTTGCCGGAGGTGAGGATCAGACCTTTTAGTTCACGTTCTTGTTGTAATGCGGCGATCGCTTCGCTCAGGGAGAGCAGGGTAGCGCGATCCAGCTTGTTGACTGAACCCGGGGCATCAAACCTCAGCTCGGCGATGCCGTTTTCGAGGTAGCTGACCGACAGGGTTTCGCCTTGGTAGATCATGAGAGTGTCTCCTTGTTCCCACTCAGTGGGGAGTGGTGCTCCTTAATCCCCAGCAGGGGGCGAGGCTCACTATTGATCCAAAAGGAGACATTTTCAACACCTATTTAAAACATTTGTTTAACAGATCTCGAGTAAAAGCTCCTCATCACAAAACGGGCAAAAGAGAGGCGCCTTGCGGCGCCTCGGATGAATGTGGGTTTGTTATCAACTGGCCAGTTCCGGCCGGTTGCGATACTGGTTCAGCACCTCGGGATCGGCGAGGGCGTGGGTATTGTTGACCGGCCGGTTGTGCACCACTTCGCGAACCGCCAGTTCGACGATCTTGCCGGACTTGGTGCGTGGGATGGCATCCACCTGCAGGATGCGGGCCGGTACATGGCGGGCGGTGCAGTGTTGCTTTATTTGCTGGCGGATCCGCTCGCGCAGCGGCTCATCCAGCTTGCAGCCCGCCTTGAGCTTGACGAACAGCACCACCCGCTCGTCCTGTTGCCACTGCTGGCCGATGACGATGCTCTCCTCCACCTCGTCCAGCTGCTCGACATAGCGGTAGATCTCGCTGGTGCCGATGCGCACGCCGCCCGGGTTGAGGGTGGCGTCGGAGCGGCCGTAGAACAGGATGCCACCGGCCGGGGTCAGCTCGATCCAGTCGCCGTGGCACCAGATGTTGTCGAACCGCTCGAAGTAGGCAGCGTGGTACTTGTCGCCATTCTCGTCGCCCCAGAAGTAGATGGGCTGGGCCGGGAACGGCTTGGTGCAGACCAGCTCGCCCTTCTCCCCCTGCACCGGCTGGCCCGCTTCGTTGAATACCTGCACCGCGAGACCAAGGCCGCGTCCCTGACTCTCGCCGCGATAGACCGGGCTGAGCGGATTGCCGATGACGAAGCAGGAGCAGATGTCGGTGCCGCCTGAGATGGAGCTGAGCTGCACATCCTGCTTGATCTGCTGGTAGACGTAGTCGAACCCTTCCGGCGACAGCACAGAGCCGGTGCTGCAGATCAGCCGCAAGTGCGGCAAGTCGTGGCTCTTGATGGGGGCATAACCCTGTTTGTGCAGCGCGTCGAGATACTTGGCCGAGGTGCCGAACAAGCTGACTTGCTCGTCGTGGGCCAGATCCCACAGCACATTGCCGTCCGGGTAGAAGGGCGAGCCGTCATAGAGCACCAGAGTGGCACCGGAGGCGAGGGCGCTTACCAGCCAGTTCCACATCATCCAGCCACAGGTGGTGAAGTAGAAGATGCGCTCCCCCGGCTTGATGTCGCAGTGCAGCTGGTGCTCTTTCAGATGTTGCAGCAGGGTGCCGCCGATGCCGTGCACGATACACTTGGGTTTGCCGGTGGTGCCGGAGGAGTAGAGGATGTAGAGCGGGTCATTGAAAGCCATCGGCTCGAACTGGAGGCCTGCGTCCGGTTGACTTGCCAGCAATTGCTGCCAGTCGTGGCCAAGCTGCAGCGGGTTGCCGAGCAGGGGGATCATCACCGTCTGCTCTATGCTGCCTAACTGGCTCACCACGCAGGCGACTTTCTGCTGAATGTCGATAGCCTTGCCGTTGTAGCGATAGCCATCCACCGCAAACAGCACCCGCGGCCGGGTCTGGCCGAAGCGCTCTACCACGCTGGCCTCGCCGAAGTCGGGGCTGGTGGAGGTCCAGATCGCCCCCAGACTGGTGGTTGCCAGCATGGCTACCACGGTTTCCGGGATATTGGGCAGATAGGCGGCAACCACATCGCCACGACCAATCCCCTGATGACGCAGCCACTGCGCCAGCCGGGCAACCTGTTCCCCAAGCTCACGCCAGCTCAGGGTGCGGCTTGGGCTACCTTCGATGCGGGAGATAATGGCCGGGCTCTCGTCCTGGCGGCGCAGCAGGTTTTCGGCGAAGTTGAGGCGGCTGTCGGGAAACCAGCGGGTGCGCTGCATATCCTGACGGTTCTCCGCCACTATGTTGCCGAGCTCGCCCTTGACGCCGCAGTGTTGCCATACCAGCGGCCAGAAACGGGTGGTCTTCTCCACCGACCATTGGTAAAGCTGCGGATAGTTCTGCAACTGCAAGCCGTGGAAACGGTTCACCTCCGCCATAAAACGGTAGAGGTTGGATTGCTGCATCCCGAGCGGATCCGGTTGCCACAGGCAGAGGTTGTCCATGAGTAATCCCTGACTTCATGTATCTACCGGCAGTGTATTGAATTGTTTTTGATTTGTTAATGATTGGTTTTGTGTTGATAACAAACACGTTTGTAACGTATGCGTTACCTCACGAAGCGGCAGCTTGACGGGTCGAGCCGCCAAGCGCTTGATGTTATGCTGCAATCACATTCACCTCGGAGCAGGACGCCATGAGCAGCTACAGCCAACTTTTTGCCCAGCACCTCGATACCTTGCAGCAGCGCACCCGCGACATTCTGCAACAACAGGGGCTCAGCGGACTGGCCATCCACTCCGGCCAGACTCACCGCATCTTCCTCGATGATCAGGATTATCCGTTCAAGGTAAACCCCCACTTCAAGGCCTGGTTGCCGGTGCTGGACAATCCCCACTGCTGGCTGCTGGTGGACGGGGTGAACAAACCAATCCTGCTGTTCTACCGCCCGGTGGATTTCTGGCACAAAGTAGCGGATCTGCCCAATGCCTTCTGGGTCGAGTTCTTCGATATCCGTTTCCTGACCCGGCCGGAACAGGTGGCCGACCATCTACCTGCCAACAAGCAGGAGTGGGCCTATCTTGGTGGTCATCTGGAAGTGGCCGAGCTGCTGGGTCTGACCCAACCCAATCCGGAGGCGGTACTCAACTACCTGCACTATCACCGCGCCTACAAGACCCACTATGAGCTGGAGTGTCTGCGCGAGGCGAACCGGATCGGGGTACGCGGCCATATTGCCGCCAAGGACTCCTTTATGGCGGGGGCGAGCGAGTTCGAGATTAATCTGGCCTACATGAAGGCGGTCGGGCAGGGGGCCAATGAGGCGCCCTACGGCAATATCGTCGCCATCAACCGCAACGCGGCCATCCTTCACTACACCCATTTGTCCGCCTTGCGGGTGCCGGATGCGGAGCGCCACTCCTTCCTGATCGATGCCGGTGTCGATTTTCACGGTTATGCCTCCGACATCACCCGTACCTGGGCGTGGCGGCGAGGCGAGTTTGCTGATCTGATTGCAGCCCTCGACGAGCAGCAGCAGGAAATCATCAAGGAGATCAAACCGGGTCGCCGCTACAGCGAGCTGCATCTGCAGATGCACCACAAGCTGGCGCGCCTGCTGCAAGCGACCGAGCTGGTGGACATGTCGGTAGACGAGATGATCAACACCGGGGTGACCAACGTCTTCTTCCCTCACGGCCTCGGCCACTTCCTCGGTTTGCAGGTGCACGATGCGGGCGGTTTCATGCAGGATGAGCGCGGCACCCATCTGGCGGCGCCCGAGCTGTTCCCCTATCTGCGCTGCACCCGGGTGATGGAGGTGGGTCAGGTGTTCACCATCGAGCCGGGTCTCTACTTCATCGACAGTTTGCTGGAGCCGCTGCGTCAGGGCGAACAGGGCAAGAGGGTCAACTGGAACAAGGTGGAGGCGCTGCGTCCGTTCGGCGGCATCCGCATCGAAGACAACGTGGTGCTGCACGCCAACGGGGTGGAGAACATGACCAGACAAGCAGGACTCTGATGGCGGCAGCGTACTCCATTCCGGCTGCCCCGCTGGAGTTGACCGAAGAGATAAAGAAGAGTCGCTTCATTACCCTGATCGCCCACACCCCGACCGTCGAGGCGGCCAAGGGGTGGGTCAACGAGATCAAGCGCCAACATCCGGCCGCTCGCCACCACTGCTGGGCCTTTGTGGCGGGCGCGCCGCAAGATAGCCAGGTTTACGGCTTCAGCGATGATGGCGAACCTTCCGGTACCGCGGGCAAGCCGATCCTGGCCCAGCTGATGGGGTCGGGGATCGGTGAAATCTGTGCCGTGGTGGTGCGTTACTACGGCGGCATCCAGCTTGGTACCGGTGGATTGGTCAAAGCCTATGGGGGCGGTGTCGGTGCCGCTCTCAAGCAATTGCCAACTTTGCTCAAGGTGCCGCGCACTCCCTCTCTCATTCACTGCGATTACGGTGACATGGGGACTGTCGAGTCGCTGATCAGCAGCCATAATGGCGAATTGCTGGCGGCGGATTACGGTCAGCAGGTCACCTTGCAGGTGGCGTGGGAGTCCTCGGTTTGGGCTCAGGTGGACCGTGAATTGACCGACCGGACTCATGGGCGGGTATCCCTCAGTCCCTTAGATGGCTAGAATCCATCGCTCTTTAATTGGGGAAAGGGAGCTGTAATGCACATTCTGAGCATTATTCGCATTGTTGGCCTGCTGGTTGCGCTGTTCAGCTCGACCATGCTGTTGCCTGCACTGGTGGCCTTTGGCTATCGGGATGGTGGTGGTGCCGAGTTCGTCAGCTCTTTTCTGATCGCCCTGCTGCTCGGTGTGGTGCTCTGGTTTCCCAATCGCTATCACAAGAAGGAGATGCGCTCGAAAGAGGGCTTTCTGATTGTGGTGCTGTTCTGGACCGTGCTGGGCAGTGTGGGGGCAGTGCCCTTCATCATGAGCGACGTGCCGGATATGTCGGTTTCGGAGGCCTTCTTCGAATCTTTCTCCGGCCTGACCACCACTGGCGCAACGGTACTGACCGGGCTCGATAATCTGCCCAAGGCGTTTCTGTTCTATCGCCAGCTGCTGCAGTGGCTGGGGGGGATGGGGATCATCGTACTGGCGGTGGCCATTCTGCCACTGCTGGGTATCGGGGGTATGCAGCTCTATCGTGCCGAGATCCCGGGGCCGGTGAAGGATACCAAGGTGACGCCGCGCATCGCCGAAACGGCCAAGGCGCTCTGGTTCATCTATCTGCTGCTGACCGCGCTCTGTGCCTTGGCATACTGGCTCGCCGGAATGACGTTGTTCGATGCGGTTTGCCATTCGTTCTCGACGCTGTCGGTCGGTGGCTTCTCCACCCACGATGCCAGCATCGGTTTCTTCAACAGTCCGGTCATCAACCTGATTACCGTGGTGTTCCTGTTGCTGGCCAGCGTGAACTTTGCGCTCCACTTTACCGTCTTCTCCCACCGCCCGGTGCGGCTCGGTCGCTACCTTTACGATTCTGAACTCAAGGTGTTCCTGGCTATCCAGGCAACCTTGGTGATGATCTGCTTTGTCGCCTTGCTGACCCACGGACACTACGCCACCTGGCAAGAGGCGCTCAACCACGGGTTGTTTCAGGCGGTCTCTCTGGGTACCACCACCGGCTACAGCACCACTACCTATGCCGACTGGCCCTCGTTCCTGCCCATGCTGCTGATGTTTTCCGCCTTTATCGGCTGTTGTGCGGGCAGTACGGGCGGAGGCATCAAGGTGATGCGTTTTATGATCCTGTTCATGCAGGGGATGCGCGAGTTGAAGCGGCTGGTTCACCCCAGAGCCATCTATACCTTGAAGCTGGGGAATCGGGCGGTGCCCGAGCGCATCGTCGAGGCGGTGTGGGGCTACTTCGCCACCTATATTATTCTCTTCTTTATGTTCATGTTGCTTTTGCTGATGACGGGACTGAACGAAGTGACCGCATTCACCGCTGTGGCTGCGGCTTTCACCAACGTAGGCCCGGGTTTGGGAGAGGTATCAGCCAACTTCGGCAATATCTCGCCGGCGGCCCAGTGGGTACTGGTGTTGGCTATGTTGTTTGGTCGATTGGAAATTTTTACGCTTCTGGTACTGTTTACTCCTGCATTCTGGCGTAGTTGAGGTTGTTATGGACAAGATTCTGGTGCTTTATTCCTCTCGGGATGGCCAAACCCGCAAAATAGTCGATGTCATGCTGGAGCAGATGCCGGGATGCGAAGTGGTGATGCATGACCTGCATACCTTGCCGATGTGCAACCTCAGCAAGTATGCCAAGGTCTTGATCGGCGCCTCCATTCGTTATGGCAACTTCCACCCCAGCTTGTTCAGCTTTATTCACGCTCATCAGGAGCAGCTGGAGGTGGCCAATGCGGCCTTCTTCTGTGTCAACCTGACGGCCCGCAAGCCAGAGAAGCAGACGCCGCAAACCAATGCTTATATGAAGAAGTTCCTGCGCCTCTCCCCCTGGAAGCCGAAAACCCTGGGCGTCTTTGCCGGTGCGCTGCAATATTCCCGCTATAACTGGTGGCAGACGCGCATCATCCAGCTGATCATGAAGATTACCGGTGGCAGTACAGACACCAGTAAGGACATTGAATTTACCGATTGGGAAAAGGTGCGCAGCTTTGCACGCGAATTCTGGTCAAAAAGGTAGCTGTGTGATGTGAATTAAGGTTTTTTTGCCCGAAACAGCCCCGCCGATGCGGGGCTTTTGTTTAATAAAACAACGGTTGAACCTGAAAGTTGTAAAAAATGCCATTTTTTGCAGTTTTCCTCTTGTCATCCCTGCGCGGCTCCCTATAATGCGCCCCTACCAGCACGGCGGAACACGCCGAACTGATGAGCCAGCTTCCTAGCGAAGTGGGCGCCGAAAGAAAAGCGAAAACAATCGCTTGACTTTCGAAGTGAGAAGCGTAATATGCGCCTCCTCAACGCGACAAGCGTGACGCTCTTTAACAATTTGAATCAAGCAATCTGTGTGGGCACTCACAGCATCGAACATCAAAAACAATTTTTGATTTTC
>NZ_JAAKNE010000078.1:0-21058 GCF_049170755.1 Aeromonas sp. 604176 | reverse complement strand
GTGCGGCTGGTGCAGACCGGCGAGGTGGATATCGGCATCAGCAGCGAGCAGCTCGACAAGAGCGAAGGGGTGGTGGCATTTCCCTACTACCGCTGGCACCACAATATCGTGGTGCCCGAGCAACATCCGCTGGCAGGCGAGCGGGATCTGACGCTGGCGGCGCTGGCCAACTGGCCCATCGTCACCTATCAAGCCGGGTTGACCGGGCGGGTGCGGGTGGATGAAGCCTTTGCTGCGGTTGGCATTGAACCGCAGATCCTGCTGACGGCGCAGGACTCCGATGTCATCAAGACCTATGTCGAGCTGGAGATGGGGGTCGGCATACTGGCCGACATGGCGTTCGACGCCCAGCGCGATCAGGGGCTGGTGCAGCTCGACGGCAGCCATCTGTTTGCCCCTCACACCGCCTGGATTGGCCTCAAGCAGGGGCAGTTCCAGCACAACTTTGCCTGGCAGTTTATCCAGCTCTGCAACCCCGAGCTGGCGCTGGCGGATATTCAGGCCCGCGCCATGGGCAGCGAACCCGCCCTCGACTTCCAGATTTGAATCGGAAGAGACGACAGAAGGGGAGCCAATGGCTCCCCTTCTGCTATCCGGTGGCGAGTTACTTCACTTCATCCCACGCCATCTGCCAGTGGGAGCCGATGCCCGGCTCGTACTGGGTGGCTGTGGTGGTCCACTGCTGGCAGTAGCCGCTGTAGGGGAAGGGCTTGCACTGATAGACCTTGCCATTTTTCGGCTGCTGCACCTTGGTGCCGGCGGCATAGGATTTGAGCGAGTTCGGGAAGACGAAGTCGTATTCGCCGCTGCTCTGCTCCTTGAACATCAGATCCATGGTCTGCTGAATGGTCTCGCCGCCCGTTTTCGGGGTGGCCTTGATCACCAGCTGGTGGTGACCGGCCTTGAGCCCTTCCAGCGCCATGGTGAAGGTGTGGCTGCTGTCCTTGATGTCAGCGCTGCTTTCACCCTTGGCGACGCCGCCGTGGTCATAGAGGGTGTTGGTGACGGCCAGATCGCCCTGTGCGGTGACGGTGAAATCGAGGGTTGCCTTGCCGTTGTCCAGCACATAGTCGCTGGCCAGACCGCTGACGCTGATGCTGTCCACTACCGGCGGCTGCAGCTGTTGCAGATCAATCTCGACTCGATCCAGTTTGCTGTCTCGATGCAGATAGACGGGGTTCATGCCGTAGATCGGATTGAACTGGCCATCGGCTCCTTGCTGACCGGCGCGGATCAGGCTCTGCTCGGCGTTGAGCTTGCCGGCGAGGGCATGGGCCCAGTTTTTCTTCTGGCCCTGCTCGGCATTGGTGATGGTCAGCACGGTCTGCAGATCGGGGCGCTCGCCGTTGGCATCGAATACCCGGGTCATCGCCTTGTCACCCACCGCGAGGTCGATGGAGGGGTAGATGGTGCCGGCCTGGCTCCACTCCAGCGGCGGCTGGCTACCATCTTTGAACTTGGCATCGATGATGTTGTAGAAGCTGTTGCTGGTGTCGCCCACTTCCCACACGCCGAGGATCACCTGATAACCGGTGCGCTCCGGCAGGACACAGTTATGGGTCACCTGCTTGGGCGGCTGCACCATGTTGCCGTCGATGACGCAGAAGGGGGTCAGGTCGAACGAGTCGCGAGTGAGCGGTTGATTGGGGTTCCAGTCCTGCTTGGTGAGGTAGTAGCGCCAGTTGCGGGTGACGTGGTTGGCGGTGAAGGTCCAGCTGATGGCGAAGGGGCCGGGCTGTATTTCACGCTTGGTCCAGCGGTCGCTGGTCTGGATGTTCAGCTCGCTCCAGCGCGGGCTGCCCGCCGAGGCGATTTGACCATCCTGCGGGCCGGTTTGCGGGAAGCCTGATGGCCCCTCCACGCTCTGGGGTTCCCACTGTACGCCGCCACACTGGCTGTTGCCGCCGGTTTTGCACAGGTAGTTGCGGCTCTCGGGCTGGCTGATGTAGCCATGAGCCAGGGCGCTGCCGCTGGCCAGCAGGGCCAGCACCGCCGCGATGTGATTGAGTTGGATTTTTGCTGCCATACATTCCTCTGTTCGATAGATGTGGGCAGTCAGTTGGCCAGGGAGTTCCCCGATGCACACTTGCGTGTGGCAACCCCGCTATCCTGGACAAAACGTCTGTAGACCGGAGGCTTTGCGTCCCGACCTTTCGGTCAGTTTGCCAAATGACTAGATGGTTAGTGATGGGCCAAATGTTCGGCCATCAGCATTGTGCACCGCATTGATTAATTATTTGAAGTTGAATGTTTAAATGCATAATCCGGTGGCACAAAAAACGTTCTAACTGGCTGTTTTTAAATTGTTCTCTTGTTTATGAATGGCGTCGAATGCCGTTGAATATGCCGATAAGATGCATGCTTGCTGCGCGTTTTTCGGCTTAAAAAAACCTGCCAGCCGAGCTGGCAGGTCGAGTGACAAGGCGACACGGATTGACGCCATCAATGGCGGGCGCGCTGCTCGCTATTGGAGTGATGTAGAGTTGGCATCATAGGAGTCTTGCTGGACTCCTTGCCCAGTTTGAACACCGCAAGCCGCTCATCCAGGCTGCGGGAGAGACCGGCCAGCAGTTCGCTCTCCTGCGCCAGTTGCGAGGCGGACTGGGACATCTCGAGCGCCGAGTCGTTGATGCCGCTGACGTTGCGATTCATATCCTCGGCCACCATGCTCTGCTGTTCGGCGGCGGTAGCGATCTGGGTCGCCATGTCGCTTACATGCTGGATATGGTTGACGATCAGGGTGAGATCCTGCCCCGCCTGCTGGGATTGGTTGACGCTGCTCTCTGCCAGTTTGCGGCTGGTATCCATGGCGTTGGCGGCGGTGACGGCCCGTTGCTGCAGCTGGGCAATGGTACTCTGGATCTCTTCGGTGGATTGGCGAGTGCGGCTGGCCAGCTGGCGCACTTCATCGGCGACTACGGCAAAGCCACGCCCCTGCTCGCCAGCACGGGCGGCCTCTATGGCGGCGTTGAGAGCCAGCAGATTGGTCTGATCCGAGATGGAGCTGATGACGGCGGTCACTTCACCGATCTGCATGACCCCCTCTTTGAGCTGGTTGACCTGCAGGGTGGCCTGCTCCACCTCGGTAGCCAGCGCCTTGATGCCGTGCACACTGGCGTGAACGTCACGGTTGCCGAGGCCAGCTTCTCCGGTCGCTTCCTGGGTATCCCGCGCGGTATTTTCGGCATGCCCGGCCACATCGGAGATGGTGGCGCTCATCTCATTCATGGCTGTGGCGAGCTGGGCCAGCTGATCCCGCTGGCTGCTCACCGCCTGATTGGTTTGCTCGGCGGAGGCGGCGATGCGCAGGGCTGCATCGGCCACGTTGCGGGCACCCAGACTGGCCTCCAGCAGGGCGTGACGAATGGCATCGAGACTCTGATTGGTACAGCGGGCGACCATGCCCAGCTCATCCTTGCCATGTACCGGGATGCTCACCACCAGATCCCCCTGGGCGACCCGTTGCATGGCGTTGTTGATCTGGTTGAGGGGGGAGACGATGGAGCGGGTGATGCGCCAGCCCAGCAGCCCCATCAGCAGGGTCACAATGGCGGTGGCGCTACCCATCTTCATGTACTGGGCCCAGATGGTCTGCTGGATATCTTGCAGCAGCATGCCGGAACCGAGGATCCAGCCCCAGGGTTGATAGCCTGACACCATGGAGAGCTTGTCAGCAGTTTCGCCCGATGGGCCGCTCCAGACATATTGCAGGGTGCCCTGTTTGCCTCCCTTGGCAATATCGACCATCTGCAGCCAGAACTGCCCGGCGGTGGCACCTGTTCCTTCCCCCATGGTCTGGCCGACCAGCTCCGGCCGGATGGGGTGCACCAGCATCTGGCGGTTCTCATTGATCACGAACAGATAGTTGTTGTCGTCAAAGCGCATATTGGTCAGCAGCTTGCGTGCCTCTTGCTGCGCCTGCTCCATAGGCAGGGTGCTGGCCAGAAACTGGATCTGGCTCATGGCCTGGCTTAATACCGCATTGAGCCGCGCCTCTCGCTCACTCATCAGATTGCGCTGGAGCGCGTTGGCCGAGATGAACAGCAGCGAGACAAAACCGACAAACGCCAACGTGAGCAGCAAAAACAATTTGCGGCTCACGGTGATATCACCGAGCTTGAACATGACGAAACCCTCATTCCCTGTTGATTTTCTATGGCTCGTTACTGCGGCAGCCAATTGCTTGATGTAACAACTTATTTACTATTAACCAGTGGTCGCGCGCCCTTAAATGAGCGTTTTGACAACAGTATAGCCAGCAGACAGCACTCCCCATTTTTTGGTAGCGTGTTCAGGCGCATCCCTGCGCAATTTTTGCCAAAGAGTGTGAATCATTTGGCATTTCACTAAAAAAGGAGTGGGCCCCGCTGCGGGTGACCCCATAACAAGAGGGAATTTATGAGTTCCATTGCCAGGAATTACTTCAACCAGCTCAACGCCGACTATCTGCAGGTACACAGGCGCAAGGAGGATCTCTTCTGGTCCACCTATATGGGCACCAGCGACGATCAGGCCGGTTTTACCGCGGCCGAGCAGGCCTACAAGGCTTTTTGCGCCAATCCGGCCCGTCTGCCCGAATTGCGGGAGATGCTGGCGCAGGCCGACGAGGATGATATCAAGCGCGGTCTGCAAGGCTGGATCGCCTTCTTCGAGTGCAATGTGATTGAAGATCCCGCCGCTGCCGCCCTGATGGATGAGCTGGTGGCTGCCGAGGCGGCGCTGTTCGCCCGCCGCAAGGGGCTGAAACTGACCCTGCTGGATGAGCATGGCCAGCAGGTGGCTGGTAGCCTACCCGCCGCCAGTACCTCCCTTGCCGCCAGCCCGAGCGAGGCGGTGCGCCAGAGCGCGCTCGCCATGTTCCACACCCTGGAGCAGTGGGTGGTCGGCAATGGTTTTCTCGAGGTGGTGGCGCTGCGCAACCGCTTTGCCAGAGCCATGGGCTATCGCGACTACTTCGATTACAAGGTGCGCAAGAACGAGCAGATGAGCCCGGAGCAGTTGTTCTCCATTCTCGACGACTTCATTTCCCGCACCGACGCCCGGCTGCAGCAAAGCCTTGCCGAGCTGAAAGCGGCCAAGGGGGAGGCGGCCCTGATGCCCCATAACCTGCGCTACGCCATCAGTGGTGATGTAACCCGCCAGCTCGATCCTTATGTGCCCTTCTCGCGGGCGCTGAAGGATTGGGTCGAGAGCTTCCGTCGTCTCGGCATCCAGTATCGCGGGGCGACCCTCACCCTGGACTTGCTGACCCGGGAGGGGAAATACGAGAACGGCTTCTGCCACGGCCCGGTGCCGAGCTTCTTCCAGCAGGGGGAGTGGATACCTGCGGTGGTCAATTTCACCAGCCTGGCCGATCCGGCGCAGGTGGGCAGCGGCTGGAGCGGGCTCAACACCCTGTTCCACGAGGGGGGCCACGCCGCGCATTTTGCCAATGTCACCGGCAATGCCCCCTGCTTCTCACAGGAGTTTCCGCCCACCTCTATGGCTTATGCCGAGACCCAGTCGATGTTCTGCGACAGCCTGCTGGACGATGCCGACTGGCTCAAACGCTACGCCAGAAATGCGGCAGGAGAGGCGATCCCCGATGCGCTTATCAAGGAGATGATCGCCGCCCGTCAGCCGTTTCGCGCTTTTAACGAACGTCAGATCGCGCTGGTGGCCTACTTCGAGCGGGATCTCTACGCCATGGATGAGGCTGAACGTACTCCCGAGGCTGTGCTGGCGCTGGCCCGCAAGTGGGAGCGCAAGATCCTCGGTGTCGAGAGCCCGCGCCCGCTGCTGGCCATTCCGCACCTCCTTAATCAGGAGTCGGCCTGCGCCTATCACGGCTACCTGCTGGCGCTGATGGCGGTGGAGCAGACCCGCGCTTACTTCCTCAAGCGCGATGGCTACCTCACCGACAACCCGCGCATCGGGCCGGATCTGGCCGCCCACTACTGGGGGCCGGGCAACGGCATGACTCATGATGAGACCCTGCGCAGCCTGACTGGTGAAGGCTTCAGTGCCGTGCCTCTGGCCGAGGCGTGCAACCTGAGCGCCGCTGAGGCGTGGCAACAGGCGCAAGCCTGCATGGCCGCAGCCCAGCAGCGCCCCGCGGCTGGCGAGGGAAGCCCGCTCGATGCCCATATCCGGGTGGTCCACGGCGCCGAGCTTATCGCCGACAACAACGAGTCGGAAACCCGCATGCTGGCCGACTTCGAGGCGTGGATCGTCAACCATTACCAACCGGTTTCAGCCGAATAATCCGCACAGCTCCCGGTGATCAGGCCGGGAGCTGTGCTTTTCATGGTTATTCGTTGTCGTAACCGTGGCAGACGCTGCCATATTATTGGCAGGTGCGCGACATAGTTTGTCGCCTTGCCGATTGGGTCCGCATTTTGCCATCAGATATGTATTCATATGAACATGAATAGGAATTGCAGGCTGCAAGATAGTAGATTCACTGAGTTACGCTCTTTTGTCTTTTCTGTTAATAGTGCTTTTTGTAGTCATCTTTGTGCATAAAGATTGATCCATTCAACTATCTGCTAGTTATTCTCATCTTTCCGGGTTGACTAAATTGTCCACAACTGCAAAATCGCCCACCTTGCCACCCCCGATGTGAGTCGGGCTCGGAAAGCTTCAGATCTCTTCCCCCCGAGATGGCTGAGCCGCACATGAAAATGGCGTCAGCTCTCAACTCTTTCTGCGCGTTCGCCTGCTTCATGCTATCCGTCGATAACGTTGACACTGCTGTTGTGCTGTCCGTGCAGGGCAATGCGCATCTCGCGACATTGCCTGAGTCTGCCGATGCATGACAACAGGCGGGTCCGTTTTATTGGCTTGGTATCTATTTGTCAGTGAATGGAAAGAGGTTATTTCCCCATGATGAGCACGAGTGAACACCCCGGTCAGATTGCGCTGCTGGGAGGCTCGGTGGATCGTGTTGCCTTGCCACTTCTCGATCTGTCCTGCTGGGATCCATTGCAGCAGCCGGTATTACTGCTCAACCTGCCTGCAGATGAGCAGGACAGGGTATTGCAGGCTGTGCGGCGTGACCCGATACGCTATTTGCAGCCGGTATTTTGTGTTGTAAAGAGCCCGCTCTCTCCCATGTTGGCCGACGGTCTCCTGACACAGCTGGATGAACGGGCCTCTGACATGCTTGAACGGTTGGCGTTGTTGACCCCTCGAGAGCATCCGGATGACATGGAAAAGCTGGCTTGGTACAGCTGGCCTCGCTCCCATTTTCGCTTGTTGCCACGTTGGCAGGCTGGTTGCCGTCAGGGGTACAGCTATCCCCTGCTGGATTGCCTGCTGGGCAGCGAAGCAGGGGATGCCCTCCCGCAGCTGGTTGCAGAGCGTTTATTGCAGAGTGAGCAGCTGGTGGACCGGGTACGTCTTTGTCACAGTTGCAACTCGGCACATCTCAATTTTGTCGATGTGTGTCCCGAATGCGCTCATATCGCCATCCAGGCCAAGCCAGCTGTGCACTGCTTCACCTGCGGGCACGTGGATGATCAGGATGCATTCATGCGACAGGGTGTGCTGCGTTGTCCCAAGTGCGTCACGACTCTGCGTCACATCGGTGTTGACTATGACAGGCCCCTTGAGAAATTCCGTTGTTTGTCATGCCATGCCCGTTTTATGGAGGCTGCCGTCCAGGCGCGTTGCCATGAATGTGGCCAGGCGCACAAACCCGATGATCTGGTGGTTGCGCCCATCTATGAATATCGCATCGGCAAGCTGGCCCGCCACATCGCACGGGAAGGAACTCAACAACTGCATCTGCCGTTGACCTGGGGTACCCCTATGGCCATGGAGCACTTCCCCTGGTTGCTGCAATGGAACAACAGCTTGCTGCAACGCCATGGTGGCTGCCATACCTTGCTGGCTATTCGGGTTGAGCATCTGGCTGAGTTGCGGGCCGAGTTGGGCATGCTAAAGACTCAGCAGCGACTGGCCGCTCTGCTCAACCGTTTGCAAGCTCTATTCCGTGATACCGATGTCGTTTGCCAGTATGCCGATGACCGATTGTTATTGCTGTTGCCGCATACGGATGCCGACGACTGGCGCATTCTGCAGGAGCGCATTCAGGCATTGAATCTCATCGAGGGACTGGATGCTCTGACGCTGGCGGTGAAAGTACAACCTTTGCCCGCCCTGTTGGGCGACGATACAGCGGTATGGCTCGGCCAGTGGCTGGATGGAGATAGCCCGGATGCATGAGTGGATGAATACGGTGCACTACATCCTGATAGAGATACTGGGTAGCCTCCAGTTTTCTCCCCGGATGATTCTGTTGCTGTTGCCCATGTTGCTGTTGATGGAGGTGCCACTGATGGCGCTGACGTTGACCGGGATCCTGAAATGGTATGCGCGCCAGGTTCCCAGGGCATCTGAACTGCCGCGCGCTCGGCGCTGTCCCAAAGTGTCTTGCATCATCACCTGTTATGGGGAAGGTGAGGCGATCCGCTCCACCATATTGACGCTCAAGGAACAGCTTTATCGCGGTCAAATGGAAATCATTGCTGTGATTGATGGCGCCAAGGCCAACGCGCATACCTATCAGGCTGCGCTCAATTGTGTTCGTGAATTCGAGGGGTGCGAGAACAGAAGTTTGGTCCTGCTACCGAAATGGCAGAGGGGAGGCCGGGTCTCCACTCTCAATGCCGGTCTCTCCGCTGCGACTGGCGAGATAGTGATGAACGCGGACGGAGATACCTCCTTTGACAACAACATGATCGATGAGATCGTGGCTTGTTTCGATGATCCTGATGTGCCTGCTGTGGGAGGGGCATTAAGGGTGCGAAATCTGAACGATGGCGTACTGACCCGGATGCAGAGCATTGAGTACATGATCTCCATGCAGGGGGGCAAGACGGGACTGAGCGAGTGGAACCTCATCAACAATATCTCGGGAGCCTTCGGTGCGTTTCGTCGTGATTTTTTGTGCCAGATTGGTGGGTGGGATACCCATACCGCAGAAGATCTGGATCTGACAGTCCGTATTAAGCATTACCTCAAACGCCATCCGGCTTTAAAGATAGGGTTCGCCCCTCGTGCCATCGGTCACACCGATGCGCCCGCAGACGTGATCACGCTTGCCAAGCAGCGTTTACGCTGGGATGGAGATCTGCTGTTTCTCTATCTGCGCAAGCACAAGCTCTCCCTGACGCCGCGTATTCTGGGCTGGAAGACCTTTTTGTTTACCTTGATCTACGGGGTGGCGCAAAACGTGGTGCTGCCCCTGCTGGTCATGGGTTATAGCTGGTGGTTGGTGCTTAGCTATCCGGGGCAGTTTGTCGCTGCGTTGATGATCTGTCTCTATCTGGTTTACCTGTTTCTTACCCTGGTTAATTTCGCCGTGTTTTTGCTGGCTATATCTGAACGCCCGAAGGCAGATCTACGTCTGCTGCCATGGTTGTGTCTTTACCCGGTGTACACCTTGCTGATGCGCTTGTGGTGCGCCATCGCACTGTTGAATGAGATGTTCCGGCGCGGTCATGAAGAGAGCAGCATGGCCCCCTGGTGGGTATTAAAACGAGGAAATAAATTCTGATGAAAGTCACATTCAATCCCCCCAAGAAGCAGGATGCCACGTCGGATGAAGGGATCCGGGTATTGTATGCCCCCGCCAAGCGTGTCGCCTTCAAGGCTCGCTGGTATCTCATCCTGTTACTGGCATTCAGTCCCGTTATTATTCTGCTGTGGTATCTGGGGCGCGAGTGGTGGCTGACCCAGGCGCCAGCCATCATTACCACCGAGCCGCAACTGGTTGTTGCCAATGGGGATGGCTTTATTCGACACATCTACACAGCTCCCGGCCAGGGGGTGTCACAAGGCGATGCCCTGATGCAGTTCGAATCTCCAACCCTCAAGGCCAACATGGCGGAACGAAAAGCGCGCAGAGCGGCCATCGAATTGAGCAAGGCTGAGGCTGAACAGGCTATCTTGCGCAATCTGGACGAACAGATTGGTATTGCCGAACGGGGGAGCCGGGAGCAGGAGGTCATCTATCAGGAGTATGCCGGTTATAAAAAAGAGAAGCTGGTATCCAGTGCAGAGTACGCAACGGCCCTGCTGAATTGGACTCAGTCACGCATAGCTCTGCAGAAGGCAAGGGCAGAGAAGATAGCGCAGGAACTGCAAATCAGTGAGGACCAACTGACCGGACCGCTAGCCAGTGCTCGTCACTTGCTCGATCAGGAGCTGACCGAGATGGAAGCGATGGCGTACCATCAACAGCCAAGAGCTCCGGCGACTGGCAAGGTTTCAGATGTGCTGGTACAGGAGGGGGACTGGGTATTCTCGGGGGCTCCTCTGGCACTTATCTCGAAGCGAGAAGACCCGCTGGTGATAGCCTATGTGCAGCCCAAATATCTCTCTTCAATGGCTCCTGGACACAAGGCTGTCGTCAAGCTGCCCAGCGGGGAGCGTCTGGCTGCCAGGGTCGCCAGACAGGTCGAGCTGGCGGACAAGTTGCCGGCTCAGTTAGCCGCTCCGTTTGAAGGGGAGAAAGCAACCCTCAAGGTCGCACTCTCGCTGGATGAAAAATTACCCCCGAACCTGCAAGTGGAAGGGTTGCCGGTGACCGTGTTGTTTGATTGACGTCTATGGCGTTGTGATCCTGAATCGCAACGCCTTCTTTTGGGTTTCGGCCATAAAAGGTGGCTGGTGTATGGAAGCCCGCGATTGCCTCTCCCTTTTTCATTCATCAATGACTTTATTTCCGCAATGCTCGCAGATGGCATGTCGTTCAAAGCGATCCATGTTGGCCAGAAAGGGGCCGGCGGCCCAGCCGGTAATGAAGTCTTTGATAAATGCAGTGCGCTTTTGCTCTGGTTTCACCTCTTTTCCATAGGATTTGTCGACCAGCACTACGACATGGTTGGTCTCGCACTGACAACTCGGGCAGACGCGTTGTTCGGTGGATGAAAGCAAGGGGGACTCCTTGTCCGGAAGAGTGGGCAGCAGGTTGTTCGCCGCAGATATATACCGTCCCCATTTGATCCCTTTTTCTGGCAGGTCGTCAATCACGGCAGAGGTGGATTGTGCGCCATCTCCTGTGAAGAGGGGCGAGCCAACAAGGGTGACCAGAGGGGCCGATAGTCCCCTCTGCTGTTGCCGTTTGTCACACATTGCCACACAAGCTTCCCCCTCTGGCAAAGTCTTGTGACCGGACGGGGTTGTAATGGAGCCATGAGCAGGGGTGAGGCCCTGCCGCGATGGAACCAGGGAGCATGTTATGACGGGTAAACGGGTGTGGTGGCTGTTGCCGCTGCTGGCGGTCGGGGTCTGGTGGCTCGGTTATGCGGGGGATGCCAACGGGGTGTGGCCCTGGCGCCATGAGATGTTGCTGCTGACGGGCCTGCTGGGGATGGCCTATATGGCCATTTCGCTTTTGCTGGCGTTGCGCCTGCCGCAGTTGGAGGCGTGGTTTGGCGGTCTGGATCGGATGTTACGATTGCACCGTCAGACGGCCATCGGCGGTGCATTGGCACTGACCGCTCACTGGCTGCTGGTGGAGGTGCCCAAGTGGGCAGTCTCGGCGGGTTGGCTGAGCCGCCCCGCCCGGCGTGGGGCCAGTGCTGCCGCAGCTGGTGCTGGCGCCGGCAATGGCATCTCGCTCCATGCCCTTGGCAATACCCTGGGGGAGTGGAGTTTCTATCTGCTGATCGCACTGGTGGTGGTGAGCTTGCTGGCGCTGGTGAGTTATGGCCGTTTTCGGCTGATCCACCGACTGGCGCCGCTCATCTATCTGGCGGGTTGGGGGCACGGGCTCTGCCTGCTGCCTCAGGTGGGAGCCATGACGCCGGTTGGGGTAGCGATCTGGTTGATCGGCGGGATCGGCGCTATCGGGGCCCTCTACTCCCTGCTGGGGCAAGTGGGGGCGCGCAAGCGCCATCCCGGCCGGGTCGTTGCGGTGCGGGCGCTGGCGGATCACACCTGCGAGCTGAGCATGCAGCTGGAGAGGCCGCTCGCCCATTACCGCCCGGGTCAGTTTGCCTTTTTCGAATTTGACGCCAAAGAGGGGCCGCACCCCTTTACCCTGGTGCGGGTGTCGGCGGATCGGCGCCAGCTGGTGATCGCGGTACGGGCGCTCGGGGATCATACCCGTCAGCTGGTGGCAGAGGCTCGCGTCGGGGATGGGGTGGTGGTGACCGGCCCCTATGGCGCCTTTGTCGCCCCGCAAGGGGGAGGCCGAGCCCTCTGGCTGGGGGCCGGGATAGGTATCACGCCGTTCGTCGCCTGGCTGGAGGGGCTGGCTGCCCGTGGCGAGCGGGGCGAGGGGATCACCCTGATCCAGTGTGCGCCGGATCTGGCGGGGGCCGTTTACCATCGGCGGTTGGCGGAGCTCTGTCATCGTACCGGCGTGCGCTATCAGTTGCATCTGGACAAGGCGGCCGGGCGACTGGATCTGGCTCGCATCGCGCAGGATGCGCCTGAGCAGGTGTGGTTTTGCGGGCCGGAGGGGATGGCAGATGCCCTGACCCGGCTGTTGCCGGACGGGCATCTGCATCGCGAGCTGTTTCGCTTTCGTTGAGCGCAGTTATTTGGTGCTGGCTGGCAACTGCTTGAGGGCGGCCTGTACTGCCGCCTCCAGTTGCGGGTCGCGCCCGGCCACCATGTCGGCGGGAGTGAGGGGCACCTGCAGATCCGGGATCAGCTCCTGATTCTCGTAGAAGGCGCCGTCCGGTTTGCGCAGCCCCAGGGTCGGAATGCCGTAGGAGAGCCCCGGGATCAGCCGGGAGTCGTGACTGTAGACCATAGTGCCGGTGCCGGGCACCGGATCGCCGACGATGGGGCCGACCTTGAGGGTGCGGTAGTACTCGGGGAAGGCGGAGCCTTCCGAGTAGCTGCCAGCGTTCACCAGCACCACCGAAGGCTTGGTCCACTGGCGAGTGGCGGCGTCGGTTTCACCCTTGCCCTGACGGGGCCAACTGCTGGCCATCCCCTTGGCGCTGCCGCTGCCGGTCAGAAACTCCACCAGGGTATTGGCGAGATAGCCACCGCTGTTGAAGCGGACATCGACGATCAGCGCCTCGCGATTGCGCTGTCTGCCGAGGGCATCCGCCACCACTGCATCGTAGACTTCGCTATTCATTGCTGGCAGATAGACATAGCCGACCCGTCCTCCGCTCAGCCTGGCCACCAGCTCCCGCCGTTTATCAATCCAGCGATCCTGTTGCAGCTGGTACTCCTGCTGCTTGTCGATGGCGGTGAGCACCACCTCGTCAGTTTGCTTGTTGCCCTCCTGCTGGAAGGTGAGGGCAAGCCGGGCGCCAGCCTGATGGTTGAGGGCCCGATCCTGCTCGGCCAGATTGGCAATCGGGATGCCATTGATGGCGAGCAGGCGGGCGCCCGAGGAGATATCGCTCTCCTGATCCAGCGGGCCGCCAGAGAGCAGGGCGGTGAGCATCACCCCTTGCTCGCCATCCTGCCAGTAGGCGCCCAGGCTGGCGGTCTCGTCCGCCATGCGCGGGAAGGGGGCGGGGCCGCTGCCCCAGGTGTGGGAGACATTGAGCTCGCCAGCCAGCTCCGCCAGCAGGTTGCCAAAGTCCCGCGGGTTGCCGATGCCCGGCAGCAGGCGGCGGTAAGCGGCGACATAGCTCTCCCAATCTACCCCGTTCATATCGTCCAGATAGAACTCGTCCCGGGTGAGCCGGGCGATCTGATCGAAGGCGGCGGTCATGCGTTCCTGCCAGCGGCTGGTGGGCTGCAAGGCGAAGGGGGCGCTGGTGGCTTCGCCGGAGTCGAGGTGGATCCGGGTGATCTCACCATCCCGCACCAGGGTAGCCAGGGTGCCCTGCTGGTTGAGGCTTGCCAGCGCAGGGCCGGGCTGCTCGCCAAACAGTTCGCTGGTTTTGCCCTTGCGCAGATCCTGGCTGTAGCCCTTGATCTCGCTCTCGCTGTTGACCCCCATCTCCTCCACCAGATAGATCAGCTGGTCGCCGATGATGCGGCTGGCGAGCAGGGTGCCGGTGGGTTGCAGCAGCAGTGCTTCGCGATGGTTGAGACGATCGCTCTCAAAGCCGTATCCCCCTTTCGGCGGCTCCAGTTCGGCAATGGCATCGGCTCTGGCGGCGCGGCTGCTGTAAATGCCGAGCAGGTTGGTGACGAGGGGTTCGCCATCGGGCCCCAGTGCGCCAAACCGGGTCGATTGCCAGTAGAGAATGGCGCCATCCTGACTCCAGCCCGGTTGTCCATCCTGATAGCCGTTGAGGCTGACATTGACCGGTTTGGCCTTGGGATTGGCCGTATCGATCACCGCGATCTCCTGCTCTGCCGCATCGGGGCGGAAAGTGAGCGCCAGATGGCGTGAGTCGGGGGCAAAGGCGAGATGTACCTCGTGGCGCGACGGGTTGAAGCTGGCAGGCACCAGCTCCCGCTGCTTGTTGCTCGCCAGATCCAGCAGGTGGATGGCCTGGCCATCCACCACGAATGCGAGCTGTTTGCCATCGGGGGAGAGCACCGGACGGCTGATCCCCTTGTCGGGAATCGCCAGCAGCAGACTCTCGGTCAAAGTGCCGGGATCGCTGAACAGCAGATCAGGGTCCCCCTTGCGCAGGCGATAGAGGGCGGCGTGCCCCTGCTGCTCCGACAGATAGATGAGGGCGCGGCCCTGCTCGGCGAAGAGAGGGCTGGATTGCTCGCTCGGATCTCGGGTCAGCTGACGCACCCGCTCCCGCTCGGGGTCGACGGCAAACAGGTTGCCCTCGCTCACCAGGATCAGCTCATCCGCCTCTTCGCTGACCAGCGCTTCGTCTGCCAGGGTCAGGGCCTCGCTCGCCTCATCCGGCGTGCTTGCCACTTGCGGGGTGAGGGTCAGCTTGCGTGGCTCGCTGCTACCGGCATCGAGGCGATAGAGTTCACCGAGCCATGACCAGACCAGATCGCCATTGCGAGAGGCGCTGAGCCCCCGCACCGGATGGCCCTGATAGTGGGTCAGCTGTTGCTCCTTGCCGCTGGCGAGATCCCGGCGCCAGACGTTGAAATCGCCGCTGCGCTCGCTCAGGTAAAAGAGGGTATCTCCCTTGTCGCTCCAGACCGGATCGGTGGCCGCCACCCGATCTTCGGTCAGCTGCTTGTGCTGCTTGCCATCAAACAGCCAGAGACGGGGTACCGCGAACGAGTGCTGATGCTTGCGAAAGGGTTGATCCGCCGCGGGCATCTGATAGGCGATCCGCTCCCCGTGGGGGCGGGCGAGGGTCGCAGGCAGCGGCAGATCGGCCTGCAAGGTGCCGCCGGTGATCGGGGTCCAGTAGAGCTCGCCCCATTGGTAGCCTTCCGCGACAAAATGGTCGGCATCGGGCGCGCCCAGGCGCTGGCTGCTCAGCAGCAGTCGTTTGCCATCGGTGCTGAAGGCTTGCGGCAGATCGGTGCGCGAATCGCGAGTGAGGCGCACCATCTCGCCGCCGTTGGCGGGTACCACGAACACATCTTCGTTGCCGTAGAGATTGGTGGCAAAGGCGAGTTGTTTGCCATCCGGCGACCAGATTGGCCGCTGGCTCAGGTAGTCGCTGCCGGTGAGCGCCGTGGCGGGGCCACCCTCGGCACTGGCGACAAAAATGCGCCCCTGCCAGGTGAAGGCAAGCTGCTTGCCATCGGGGGAGAGGGCTGGCTCGCGCAGCCAGAGTGCATCGGCGGCGACACTGGCAGGTAGCCAGAGCAGTGCGCTGACCAGCAGCAGGCGGGTCAGCGAAGAGTTCGGCAAGAAGTGCAGAGGCATGATGTCATCCTGAATCAGGTTCAATTGTTACATATTTACCGATCTGCGGCATCATGGCTAGCCAGAAAATGTAACCTATGTTTTTGTTTTTATTGTCAATTAGTCATGTTTGTGCAGGTCGTTCATGGACCATTCACCGTTCGCAGCCAAGATATGTTTTATTGGGTCTATTGAGTATTGATGGCGATCCAATATCATGGCGCTCGCTCGCCAACGGGCGAGCCTATTCAGATGATGTGACAACCATAAAAAGCCCTGCCAGAGGCTTGTCGAGGGATGGAATGAGAGCCGTATTGTTGTGTGTGCTGGGGCTGTGGCCCGCGCTGAGTTTTGCCTTTACCGAAAAAGCCGATTTGGTGGTGGTCAAGAAGTCTACCTACAGCCTCACCCTGATGAAGGATGGCAAGGAACTGAAGCGCTACTGGGTTGCACTGGGCCCGGCGCCCAAGGGGCACAAGCAGCGGGAAGGGGATCAACGTACCCCGGAGGGGCGCTACACCCTGGATTACAAGAAGAGCAACTCCGGCTTTTATAAAGCGATACATATCAACTACCCGAATCTGGACGATATCAAGCGCGCCAATGAGTTGGGGGTGAACCCGGGTGGCATGATCATGATCCATGGTCAGCTTAACCGGATGGGTAACCGTCGGGTACAGCCCTCCAACTGGACCAACGGTTGTATTGCGGTACTTAACCACGAGATGGATGAGCTCTGGAATGCCATTGACCCGGGTACGCCCATCATCATCGAGCCCTGATCCGCACAACGGGGGCCTTGTCGGCAGACAAGGCCCCCGTTCTGTTCTGGTTGTGATCCCCTTTAACGGATGTCTTTTTGAGACATTCGCATTGTTGTGAATGTCACTTCAAAAAAAGCCTGCAAATGGTGAGGATATGTGCTCTGTCCGTGAAGGAGTGTCCCATGTCTTTGACCGAAACCTGTCAGCGCATCGTGCGCGATCCCCATCTCTCCGCTGCTCAGAAGAGCCACGCACTGGCGCTGGCCGCCGAGAATGCGTTGCCCTACCCCGACCTGCCTGCCGCAGTCGCCGAGGCGATGGAGCAGGGATTTATCTGCGACATGTTCGAAGGGCATGCCCCCTACAAGCCGCGTTATGTGCTGCCGGACTATGAAAAATTCCTGACTCAGGGCTCTGCCTGGCTGGAGCTGACGGCGCCGCAGGATTTCGACGAGGCGCTCAACGCCCTGCGCATCCTCTATCACCATGTCCCCTCCGTCACCGGCATGCCGGTCTGGCTGGGACGGCTCGACCATCTGCTGTTGCCGTTTGTCGGCGAACTGGATGACGAGAGCCTCTATCGCAAGCTGAAGGGGTTCTGGGTCTATCTGGATCGGGTGCTGCCGGACGCCTTCATGCACGTCAACATCGGGCCTGATGACAACCGCATCTGCCGCCTGATCCTGCGCATCGACAACGAGCTCAAGCAGGTGGCGCCGAACCTCACCTTCTTCCACGATCCGGAGCAGACCCCGGACAGCCTGCTGCTGCAGGCGGTGAAGAACATCGCCGAGTGCAGCAAGCCGCACATCGCCAACTACCCGATCCATCGCGATACCTTTGACCAGCGTGGTTTTGGCATCGTCAGCTGTTACAACGCCTTGCCGCAGGCTGGTGGCGCCAATACCCTGGTGCGCATCTCCCTCAAGCGGGTCGCCGAGCAGTGCCAGGGGATCGATGACTTCCTCGGCTGCCTGCTGCCCCACTACTGCCGTCTGGCCTCCCAGCTGATCGAAGCGCGGGCCGCTTTCTTGCATCAGGAGTCCGGCTTCTTCAACAGCTTCCTGGTGAAAGAGGGGCTGCTGGATGAGGATCGTTTCGTCCCCATGTTCGGCATCTACGGCATGGCGGAAGCGGTCAATATCCTGATGGATAAAGAGAATCTGCCGGATCGTTATGGTCACGGCGAGGAGGCGAACCAGCTTGGCTATCGCATCTCGGCCCAGCTCTCGGAATATGTCACTGCGACGCCGCAAACCCATGCCTGGGGTGGTCGCGCCCTGCTGCACTCGCAAGGTGGCCTCAGCATCGATGTGGCAGTCACCCCCGGGGTGCGCATCCCCTACGGGCAGGAGCCGGATCCGGCCAGCCATGTGCTGGCGCTGGCGCCGCACCACACTTATTACCATTCGGGGATCAGCGAGATCCTCACGCTGGATCCCACCATCCGCCAGAACCCGCAGGCACTGCTGCAGCTCTGCAAGGGAGCGCTCGCTATCGGTATGCGCGAGTTCACCGCCAACGTGGCCGACAGCGATCTGGTGCGGGTGACCGGCTACATGATCCGCAAGAGCGACGTGGCTCGCTTCGCAGAGGAGGGATCGCGCTTGCAGACCACCTGTCTCGGTGCCGAGGCGAGTGAAGTGACCGCCATTCGTCAGCGGGCTCCGCGGGTAGTCGCCCACGAATCGACCATCGGCGAGTATTGAGTTCGCACCGATGGCTGATGTCTTGCCAACACGCAGCGCTCTGGTGAGCAGGGTGCTGCCGTTCTCCTGTGTCGACGGGCCGGGCAACCGGCTGGTGCTGTTTCTGCAGGGCTGCAACTTTCGCTGCCCCGGCTGCCACAACCCTCACACCATCGGGCTGTGCGACGATTGTGGCGACTGCCTTGCGGTCTGTCCGAGCGGCGCCCTATCCATGAGCGAAGGCAAGGTTCATTGGCAGGCGATGCTCTGTACCGACTGCGACGCCTGTCTGGAGGCCTGCCCGCGCAGCGCCAACCCCAAGACGGCCACCATGACGGTGGCCGACGTGCTGGCTCTACTGCGACGCTACGGCCCCTTGCTGACCGGCATTACCGTCTCCGGTGGTGAGGCGACCACCCAGCTCCCCTTTGTGGTTGCGCTGTTTGCTGCCATCAAGGGCGCGCCGGATCTGACCCAGCTCACTTGCCTGCTCGACAGCAACGGTTCTCTGGCCGAAACCGGCTGGCAGCGGCTGCTGCCGGTGCTCGACGGCGCCATGCTCGATCTCAAGGGCTGGCGCGACTCGGTCCATCACACCCTGACCGGCTATGGCCGCGAGCGGGTGCTGGGGTCGCTGCAACTACTGGCACGCCACGGCAAGCTGACCGAACTGCGGCTGCTCCATGTGCCGGGCAAAAGCGATTTTCTGGATGCGAGTGGTGAGCTGGACGTGGATCTCGCCGCCTTCTTGCAGCAGCTTGGGCCTGTGCCCATTCGCCTCAACGGTTTTCGCCACCACGGGGTGCGGGGGGAGGCGGCGCAATGGCCAGAGGCGACCCGCAGCGAGCTGGAGTGGCTGGCGAGTCGGTTGCGTGCTGCGGGAGTGGGGGCGGTGACCTTGCCACCGCTGATCTAAAGAGGTCTGATCGATTCCCTTGCTGTGTAGTAAAAGCACACAACTGTGACTTCTGTCTATTGGAGGGGGCCTTGGGGCTCGTTATGATATTGCCCATCCGTCCCTCCTCCATCACAGATAAATCATGAGTGAAAGCAAGGCGTTATATCGGGTTCAGTTTATTTGCCACAACGAGCGCTACGAGGTCTATGTGCGCCAGGTGAATCAGGGCCAACTGTTCGGTTTTATCGAGATCGCCGATTTTGTCTGGGACAACCACACGGCGCTTATCGTCGATCCCAGCCATGAAAAGCTCAAGAGCGAATTTGCCGATGTGCGTCACACCCTTATCCCCATGCATCAGGTGTTGCGCATCGATCAGGTGAAAAAGCAGGGGGCTGCCCGCATTACGGATCTGGGTAGCAATGTCGCCTCTTTCCCCAGTCCCATTTATACCAAACGTCCCTGATCCCTCATTGCCATGGATGTTTCGCCGTGGCGAAACATCCATCTCTTCTCGCTGTCACCTGGCTCAGGGCTCGACCAGCTCGCGACCCAGTTGCAGGATCCGCTGGCGGAACCAGTGGCGGGCCGAGCCATCACCGGCCGGGCCATACCAGACCAGACTGTGACTCACCTTGCCGTAATCGAACGGTGCCGGACGCAGCTCCAGATCCGGCTGGCTGGCGATGCATGCCGCCCAGCCACCGATGGCGGTGAGGATCAGATCGGTCTGGGGCAGCAGGGCCGCCGCGCTGGCAAAATCGGGCAGGGTGGCGCCAATCTGGCGACGCACCTGTTGCTGGGCAAGGCTCTGCTCGAAGAAGGGGTTGGCCAGCTCCTGATCCCGGATGGCGATATGGCGCCAGCTCAGGTAGGCATCGAGATCCCAGGGCTTGGCCAGCGCCGGGTGGTCTTTGCGTAGCAGACAGACCAGTTTCTCTTCCCGCAGGGTCTCCCACACCAGCCCGGGCTGGCGCGGTAACGGCTGGCTCTGGTCATGGGGCAGGATCACGAAGTCGAGTTTGCCCGCTGCCAGCGCCTCCAGCCCCTGCTCATCCTTGTTCCAGATCTCCGGCACCATGCCCGGCACTTCTTTCATCAGCTGACCCAGAATGGGGCCCACCGGCCAGGTCATCACGCTCTCGCGCAATCCCAGCCGCAAGCAGCCCTGCCACTGCTGGGGGTTGAAGGCATTCTGGCGAGTGAGGCCGTTCAGCTCCCCCAACAACCGGTGCAGGGTGGGAGCCAGTCGCTCGGCCATGGGGGTGAGCAGCAGCTGGTTGCCCTGGCGGTAGAGCAGTTGATCCCCCAGCAGACCCCGCAGCTGGTTGAGGGTCTTGCTAACGGTGGAAGGCGTGGTGCAGAGCCGCTCGGCGGTGCGGGTGACGCTCTGGTTGTCGAGCAGCAGATGCAGGGTGACCAGATGGCGACCTCCCAGCCGAGAGAGTGCGATCAGATCCATAAGTACTCCACAAGCGAAGGGAAGAGACAAGACAAGAAAGCCCCGCCAAAGCGGGGCTAGTGCGGATTAGCCCTTGAGCACCGCGGCCATGGCGTCGGCTACGTAGTCGACGTTGCGACTGTTGAGGCCCGCCACGCACATGCGACCGGATCGCACCAGATAGACGGCGAACTCCTCGCGCAGCCTGTCCACCTGCTCCGGGGTGAAGCCGGTGTAGCTGAACATGCCGCGCTGGTTGATGAAGTAGCTGAAGTCGCGGCCCGGCACCTTGGCGCTCAGCACCTCGAACAGCTTCTGGCGCATGGCCTTGATGCGGGTGCGCATCTCGGTCACTTCGTCGACCCACATGGCGTGCAGCTCGGGCTGGCTCATCACCGCCGCGGTGATCTGGCCACCGTGGGTGGGCGGGCTGGAGTAGTTGCGACGCACGGTGGCCTTCATCTGACCCAGTACGCGGCTGGCTTCTTCGGCATCCTTGCAGATGACCGACAGGCCGCCGCACCGCTCGCCGTAGAAGGAGAGGTTCTTGGAAAAGGAGTTGCTGACGAAGAAGCT
>NZ_JAAKNE010000077.1:0-21170 GCF_049170755.1 Aeromonas sp. 604176 | reverse complement strand
AGGCCGCGCTTGTTGCCCAGCATGGGGATCATGGCGCTAGTGGTGCTGCCGCTGTCGATGATGACGCGGTTGTGATCACGCAGCCGCTCTGCTGCCGCACGGGCAATGGCTAACTTTCGGTTCGAAACTTGTTCAGGGTTGACCTCGACCACCATCTCGCTCGGCAAAGGGACAGCACCACCGTAACGGCGCAGCAGCAGACCACCGGTCTCCAGTACGGCCAGATCTTTACGGATGGTCACTTCGGAGGTAGAAAAGTGTTTGGCGAGGGCGTCGACGCTCACTTCACCCTGCTCTTGTACCAGGGTCACTATGGTGTGTCGGCGTTGTTGAGTATTACGTTTGGTCATTTTTAAGTTTCGATTCGAAAGAACATCGAAATATTAGCCCCTTTTTCGGAAAAATAAAACAGCAAATAGGATCCGATTTGGTTCGATGCCAGAATGGGGTGCCAATTTGCGACGAGGATGCCATGCAAAAGAGAGTCATCTGGCTGGTGGAGGATGAGGCCAGCATCGCCGATACCCTGATTTATGCCCTGCAGACCGACGGGTTCGAGGTGGAGTGGTTCATGCTGGGCCAACAGTTGCTGACACGACTGGAACAGACGCGACCCGACTTCCTGATCCTCGATGTGGGGCTGCCCGACATCAGCGGCTTCGAACTCTGCAAGCAGGTGAGGGCGCTGACCGATATCCCCCTGATGTTCCTCACCGCCCGCAGCGAGGAGATAGACCGGCTGATCGGGCTGGAGATCGGTGCCGACGACTATGTGGCCAAACCCTTCTCGCCACGGGAAGTGTGTGCCCGGGTGCGGGTCATCCTGCGCCGCAGCCAGCCCGTCGCCCCCCAGCCCAGCGCCCTGCTGGTGCTGGATGAGGAACGGGCCCGCATCCATTTTCGCGGCCAGCCGCTGGCCCTCACTCGCTACGAATATCTGCTGCTCAAGACCCTGATGCAGGCGCCGGGGCGGGTCTACTCCCGTCAGCAACTGATGGATCTGGTGTGGCAGGATGCGGAAGAGAGCCTGGATCGCACCGTCGATACCCACATCAAGACCATCCGCGCCAAGCTGCGCGAACATGATCCAGAAGCCAACCTGATCCTCACCCATCGCGGGCTGGGCTACAGCCTGGAGCTGGCATGAGACTCGGGTTGCAACTGCTGTGCGGCCTGCTGCTGATCTTCGCGCTGGCCGCCTGGTTCGTGCTGGAAATCTTCGTCGAGGAGATAAAACCCGGGGTGCGCAGCGCCACCGAGGATACTCTGGTAGACATGACCCAGCTGCTGGCACCGCTGGCACTCGATGATCTGAAAGAGGGCAATATGATGAACGGGCGGTTGGCTAGCGCCTTCGCCCGCCTCAACCAGAATCCCATCAATGCGATGATCGACGGCCACCTCAAACAGCAGGCGGAGTACCGCATCTATGTGACGGATCGGCAGGGGATGGTGATTTACGACTCCGACGGCACGGATCTAGGCAAGGATTATTCCCGCTGGAACGATGTCTACCGCACTCTGCGCGGTCAGTATGGCGCCCGCAGCACCCGCACCGATCCCGACGATGCCGCCAGCTCGACCATGTATGTGGCGGCGCCGCTGCGGGAGGGAGCCGAGATCATCGGCTCCCTCACCGTCGCCAAACCCAATCGCACCCTGATGCCAGCCATCGAGCGGGGGGAACAGGAGCTGCTGCGGGCCGGCGGCCAGATGCTGCTCATCTCGCTGCTGATCGGCAGCCTGCTGGTGTGGTGGCTCAACCGCGCCATCGGCAAGCTGGTGCACTACGCCGACTCAGTCAGCAAGGGAGAGGCGGCACCGCTGCCACGGCTGCACACCGTCGAGCTGGATCGGCTCGGCCGCTCGCTGGAGACCATGCGCCACCAGCTCGATGGCAAAAGCTACATCGAAGCCTATGTGCACAGCCTGACCCACGAGCTGAAGAGCCCGCTGGCCGCTATTCGCGGGGCAGGGGAGATTTTGGCCGAAACGCCGCCCCCCGAAGTTGCCAAACGCTTTATCGGCAACATCAATCAGGAGAGTGCCCGCATGCAGCAGCTGATCGAGCGAATGCTGCAACTGGCGCGGCTGGAGTCGGGGCAGGGGCTAGATCGCCAGTCGGTGGAACCGGCAAAACTGGGCAAGCGCACCCTCGATGCTCGCCAGATTATTGCCCAGCGCCGTCAGGTGGCTCTGGTAGCCGAGCTGGCCAGCGCGCCGAAACAGAAGTGGGATCCGCTGTTAGTGGAGCAGGCCATCGGCAACCTGCTAGACAACGCCATCGACTTCTCTCCCGCCAACGGGCAGGTCACCCTGAGCGGCAGCCAGCAGGAGGAGGGCTACTGTTTTCGGGTCACCGACTGCGGCCCCGGCATTCCCGACTACGCCCTGCCGCGCATCTTCGAGCGCTTCTACTCCCTGCCGCGCCCGGACAAGGGCAAGAGCAGTGGTCTGGGGCTCAGCTTCGCCCATGAGGTAGCCCACCAGCATGGCGGTCGTCTGACCCTGAGCAACCGGCCAGAGGGAGGCGCGCTGGCGGAACTCTGGCTGCCATTCACCTAGTCCCCCCTGCAACTTCACATTCCCCACACAAAGCGGCATTAAACTGCCGCTTTCTCTCATCCATTTGCTCAAGGAAATGCTATGTCCCGCCTGCTTCTCTCCAGCCTGCTGGCTGCCGGTCTGCTCGCAGCCCTGCCTGCCTCCGCCGCCAGCGGCTGCTTTCTCTATGCTGACGGCAACGGCCAGCCCCTCTCCAGCGAAGGGGACTGCTCCAGCCAGCTGCCACCCGCGTCCACCTTCAAGATCCCGCTGGCGCTGATGGGTTACGACAGTGGCTATCTGGTGGATGAAGAGCATCCGGCACTGCCTTACAAACCGAGCTATGATGGCTGGCTGCCCGCCTGGCGCGAAACCACCACCCCGCGCCGCTGGGAAACCTACTCGGTGGTCTGGTTCTCCCAGCAGATCACCGAATGGCTGGGGATGGAGCGCTTCCAGCAATATGTCGACCGCTTCGACTACGGCAACCGGGATCTCTCCGGCAATCCGGGCAAACATGACGGTCTGACCCAGGCCTGGCTCAGCTCCAGCCTCGCCATCAGTCCGGAGGAGCAGGCCCGCTTCCTCGGCAAGATGGTGAACGGCAAGCTGCCGGTCTCGACGCAAACCCTGCAGTACACCGCCAATATCCTCAAGGTGAGCGAGATCGACGGCTGGCAGATCCACGGCAAAACCGGCATGGGCTACCCGAAGAAGCTGGATGGCAGCCTCAACCGCGATCAGCAGATTGGCTGGTTCGTCGGCTGGGCCAGCAAACCGGGCAAGCAACTGATCTTCGTCCATACCGTGGTGCAAAAGCCCGGCAAGCAGTTCGCCTCCCTCAAAGCGAAGGAAGAGGTGCTGGCGGCCCTGCCTGCACAACTTAAAAAGCAGTGAGCTCGCTTCCCGCCAGATAAACCCCGATAACCACGGTCAGCCCACCAGCGACGGGCTGACCGTCATTCGTAAACGAGACAAACATGAAATTATTTCTATTGCTGATCTGGCTTCCGGCCAGCATGGCGCTGGCTGCCTGTGATCTCTCCGACCGCCTGACACGGCAGGGAGAAATCATCCATGATCGGCTAAACCAGCTCGAATGGCAGGCGTGCAGCCTCGGCAGCCAGTGGCAGGAGGGGAAAGGGTGCGTGGGCACACCGGCCCTGCTGACGCTGCTTGAAGCCAAAGATGAAGCAGCCCGCCTTGGCGAGGGGTGGCGACTCCCCACCATCGAGGAGCTCTTCACCCTGCTCGACGAAGATTGCCGGGCGCCGATGACAGACCCGCGCTTCTTCTCCGATATCCATGACAACGGGGAAAATGCCGCCCCCTACTGGACCTCCAGCTCCATTGAGGAGATGCCTGAACTGGTCTACTACATCGACTTTATGCACGGGCTGATCGACGGCCATACCGATCGTTTCGCCCAAGCCGCTCGGTTGGTGCGCTCCCACCCCTGAACAATCCCACGGCGCATGATGGCGCCGTTTTGCAGCAGTTCACAGCCACTTCACACAAGCCCATCACCACTTCACGCCGGACTGACAGACTCACTCCATCCAACAAGGAGACGTGTCATGGTCAAACAGATATTCACCCACAAGATATTTCTGCTGCTGTTGCTCAGCCTGCTGTTGATGGTGCCGGTGCAATCCATCATGGAGCTGAACCGGGAGCGTCAGGCTTACCGCAGTCAGGCCATTCACAGCATCATGGCCAGCAGCAGCGGCCCGCAACGGCTGATGGGGCCCATTATCGTACAGCCCTATACCCGTTCGGTGACGGTCGAGCAGGAGGGCAAGCGCTTCGTCCGTCAGGAGCAGATCTACCGCTACCTGCTGCCGGAGCAGTTGGATATCAAGGCCAACATGGAGGTCACCCCGCGCAAGCTGGGCATCTATCAGGCGCAGGTCTACCAGACCCGCCTCACCCTATCCGGCCGCCTGCCCACCCGGCAGAGTTTGCTGAATGACGCGACCTCACCGCTCGGTGAAACGGCCGAGCTGGTGGCGGGCAAACCCTACCTGAGCCTGGTGCTCTCCGATGCCCGCGGTATCAACAGCGTCCCCGAACTGCAACTCGGCACACAGCGGATCCCGTTTGTCCCCGGCGCCCGCCTCGGTGATGCGCTCGCGGGTATCCATGCCCCGATCGACAGCCTGCCGCAGCAGGATGGCACCTTCCATCTGGAGCTCAATCTACAGGGGATGAACGCCCTCGACATAGTCCCGCTGGGCAAGGAGAGCACCCTGCAGCTGGCGGGCAACTGGCCCCATCCCAACTTTATCGGCGACTTTCTGCCGGGCAGTCGCACCCTGAGCCCACAAGGGTTTGAGGCCAACTGGCAAACCAGCTGGTTCGCCAGCGACATGGAGACCCGCTTCAACCGGATGATGAACGGGGGCGATAGCCATCTCTCCACCTTCAGCGTCAGTCTGGTGCAGCCGGTGGATCACTATCAGCTCAACGAACGGGCGGCCAAGTATGCTCTGCTCTTCATCGGTCTCACCTTTATCAGCTTCTTCATGTTCGAGCTGCTCAAGGGGCTGCGGGTTCACCCGATCCAGTACGCGCTGGTAGGCATGGGGCTGGCCATCTTCTATCTGGTGCTGCTGGCGCTGACCGAACACCTCGGTTTTGGCTGGGCCTATCTGGTGGCCGCGCTTGCCAGCGTGCTGCTCAACGGCTTCTATCTGAGCCATGTGCTGGGCGGCCCGAAGCAGGGGATCGGCTTCGCGGCGCTGCTCGGGCTGGTCTATGCCATCCTCTACAGCCTGCTGCAGGCCGAAGAGATCGCCCTGCTGCTCGGTGCCCTGCTCTTGTTCGCCACCCTGACGCTGATCATGATGCTGACCCGCAAGCTCGACTGGTATCAGGTGATGGGGCAACAGAGTGTCGAATCCCGCCCAGCCGGACATGACAATGACGACTGAGGGCACAACCTCCGTCAATCTCTGACCTAGACAACAAAGGCTTCAGTCGGTTCTTCTCGAAAACAGCGGAACCGGCTGGGCCTTTGTCCGCCAATTTCCTAGCATGCAACCATGTTCCACAGGCGGACGATCACATGAAAATGCATCCGGGCAGGATCCTGCTCTATTCCGGCTTGCTATGGGCTCAGGGAGCTCTGGCCGGTACCCTCACCATTCATCCCGAACCGGTCGAAGACCTCTTGCACAATCCCGGCGTCGGTATCGAAGAGTTTCACAACAGCTGGGGTCATCCCCTCTCTCAGGCTGAACATCCGGTCAGCACGGTCGACTACTTCCGCTTCTACTGGAGCGAGCTGGAGCCACGGGAGGGCGAATACAACTTTGCTCTGATCGACAGGGCCATCGATCAGGCACAGCACGCCACCCCGAAACAGTCGATTGCCCTCAGGGTCATGACCCTTGATGAGCCCTTCTCGGGCAGCAAGATCCCGGAGTGGCTTATCAACAAGGGGATTCGGGGAGAGTGGGTGAACAACCACCAGACCTTTGTGCCCGACTACAGCGACCCGCTGTTCCTCGCCCGTGCTACCCGGCTGTTTCAGGCGCTGGGAGACCATTACGATGGCAATCCGGCGCTGAGTCATGTCGACATCGGCATGATAGGTTCATGGGGGGAGTGGCACATGAGCAACTTCCCCGGCCCGACGCTGGAACAGCGCTACAGCAGCGAGCAGCTCAAACCCTATGTTGACCTGCAGATGGCCGCTTTTCCGCGAACCCCCAAGCTGATGCTCATCAACAACCAGCCCATGTTCGAGTATGCAGTGGGCAAGGGATCTGGCTGGCGGGCAGACTGCCTCGGCGACTGGCACCACTTCTCCCAAAGCTGGAGCCACATGCGCAATGCCTACCCGGAACGACTGGCGAGCGCCCGCGCCAATGTGGCGAACTTCGATTCCAGCTGGCAGAGGGCTCCGGTCAGTTTCGAGGTGTGCGGCAAGCTGAGCGAGTGGCCAGGCCAGCAGCAGTACACCATGGAGGAGGTCAAGGCCACCTTTGACTGGGCGCTGGCCCAACACGCCTCCACCATCAATCTCAAGTCGGATCCGATTCCGTCCCAATATCGACCCATCGTCGACAATGCCCTGCGCAAGATGGGCTATCGCATCGTGCTGGACCAGCTGACCCTCAAGGGAACCATGAAGCCGGGGGCTACCCTTACCCTCAACGGCGACTGGCACAACGACGGGGTAGCGCCGGCCTATCGCAACTGGCCGCTCACCTACCGGCTGGTCAACGAGGAAGGGCAGGTTGGCGCCATGCTGGTGACCCGCAACGACATGACCCGCTGGATCCCGGGCCACAAGGCTACCACTCGCGACAGCCTGACCCTGCCGGGCCGGATGGCACGCGGTCACTACTATCTCGAGCTGGCATTCATCGGTCAGGACAAGCAGCCCGCTTTGCAGCTCGGTATTGCCGGTCTGGAAGAGAGTGGCTGGTATCGTCTGGCCGAGATAGACATCCAGTAACGCAAGAGGGCTCCCGCAGGAGCCCTCTTTCATCACATCAGCACGCTCTTTTTAAACAGATCCCACACCCCGAACGAGAAGTGCTTGAAGATGTCGATGCCAAGGGCTGACTTCACCAGATAGAGCAGCAGCACCATGCCGCAGATCCCCAGCAGCAACAGCAGGGTGGTCAGCAGCACCTTGAGGTGAAAGCGAAAGCCGCTTTCCCGCCCGCGGTGACGGCGATCCCGTCCCATCAGCACCACCAGATAGCAGCGCCAGCGACCGATGCCGAAGGCGCTGTTGACGTTGATGACGTGCGACTTGCCATCACTCATCAGCCGCAGCGCCTGCTCGATACCGTCGCGCTGGGTTTCGCTCAGACTCTTGGCCACCTCGGGGGAGAGGGCACGGTAGAAGCGGTCGATCGCCCCCTGCGTTTTCTGCGGTAATTGGCTCATTGGTTTTCTCCTGCGGGCAGGCCCAAAGCCTTGCAGTAGACCCCCATGGTCTGGCCAGCGATCCGCTGCCAGTCATACCGCTGCAGATAGTCGCTGTAATCGACCTTGCCGCGAGTCAGCTGGGCGTTGAGTCGCTCTGCCAGCGCACTCACATCGCCGACCGGGAAATAGCACTCCTGTTGCAGCGCCACCGTCAGATTGGCGGGAATGTCGCTCACCACCACCGGCAGGGAGAAGGAGAGCGCCTCCAGCAGGGCGATCGGCAACCCCTCGTGATAAGAGGGCATGGCAAACAGGGCCGCCTGTGAAAAGACGCTGATCAGCGCCTCGCCATTGAGGAAACCTGTACGGATCACCCCCGGTGTTTCATCCGCTATCCGCTGCAAGCGCTCGCTGTAGGGGGTAGGGTGATCCGTGTCCCCCACCAGTACCAGCGGCAACTCCGTATCGAGCTGGCGATAGGCTGCGATGAGATCGTGCAGCCCCTTCTCCTCGACGAAGCGGCCCACCGCCACCAGATAGCTGCCAGCGGTTAGCCCGAAACGGGTCAGCGTCAGTTCCCTCTTGTCCGCTGCCGGCAGCTCGACCCGTTTCACCCCGTTGTAGATGAGGTGGGCATCCTTGCGATCGTACTGGCGGCGGATCGCCTCGTTGATCACTTCGGAGATGACTATCACCTCGCTGGCATAACGTACCGCCCAGCGCTCGCCAAGACGCAACACCCACTTGGCCAGCGCCCCCCACTTCTGGCGGTCATAGTCGGGACCGTGATGGGTAAAGACCACCCGCTTGCCAAGCAACCTCAGCAGCGGCACCACCAGCCCCGGGCCGATGGCATGGACATGCACCAGATCGCAGGCATGACGGCGGCAGTAAAAAGCCGCGAGCAGAGAGTGGAGGATTGCCTCCAGCGACTTCTTTTTGGGAGCGGGCAACGCCTTGAGAGCCACCCCTTCAAACTCGCCGCTTCGGTAATTCACATAGGGGGCGCGAGCCAGCACGGTCGCCGCCACTTCGAACTGGCGGTGCAGCTCCGGGTAGAGGGACTGACAATGGGTTTCGACACCGCCCAGTACATGGGGGATCCCCCGGGTACCGAGCACGGTCACACTAATCTGCTTCATGATCTTCTCGAATGATTCTGGCGGGATTGCCCGCAACAACGGCGCGAGCCGGGACGGAACGAGTGACGACGGTGCCGGCACCGACACAGGCATGATCACCAATGGCGATGGCCCCGATAACGATGGCGCCGGTGCCGAACTCGACCCCGTCCCCCACGCTGGGCGAGAGGAGCTGACCGCTCTGACGATCTGGCTTGTTGCCCAAGGTGCAGTTGTGGCGCAGAGTGCAGTCACGCCCCATCTGCACGCCGTCACCGATGACGATATTCTGCGGGTGATAGAGGCGCAGGCCCCAACCCAGCCGGGCTCTTGGCGAGATATCGAGGCCGCACAGCAGCTTGAATCCCTTGAGCAGCAACAAGCAGGGCAACCTCATAAAGCGGCCTCCCTGTGCCAGCCGGTAGCAGAGCAGGAACAGGCGCGCCGTCTTGCTCGGATTGAGCGCCAGTTCGGCTTTCAGATCGTGCCAGAAACTCATCTCTGCTCCTCCAGCAACGACTGGTAGAGCGCCAGCAGATCTTGCTGGTGGCTGGCGAGGGAGTAGTTGTCGATCAGCCGCTGACGGGCCGAACGCCCCATGGCCGCCGTCTGCTCCGGCTCGGCCACCAGCCTGTCCATGCAGCGGGCCAGCTCGTCGGCATTGCCCGCCTCGAACAGCAGGCCATCGAGACCGTCGCGGATCTGCTCCGGAACCCCGCCAATTCGAGCCCCGATCACCGGTTTGCCGTAGGCCATCGCCTCCAGTACCGACATGGAGCAGTTCTCATACCACTCGGACGGCACCACCACGGCCTTGGCGTGACGCAGCAGATCGAGCAACTCCTCCCCCTGCTTGAACCCCAGCAGTTCGGCATTGGGATAATGCTGCCCGAGGTGCGCCTGCAGCGGGCCACCGCCCACAATCTTGAGGCCCGCCGGCCGCGTCATGCGCTGATGGGCACGGGCAAGCGTCTCGACCCCTTTCTCGGCCATCAGGCGCCCGAGGAACAGAAAGTACCCCCGATCCTCTCCGCTTTCGCGGCTCGACTCGACATCAATGCCATTGAGGATCACCTCGATGCGGGAAGCGGGCAGCCGGGTACGAAGCAACCCGGCCATGAAGGCGCTCGGCGCCACCAATGCATCGACTTGCTCATAGTTGCGGCGCCACTGCTGCCAAGCTGCCTCGGCAGAGAGCAGCAGGCTCTTGCCCCACGACCCCTCCTGCCACTGATGGCGAAACAGCTTGAGCCAGGAACCCTCGAGCCGGGTCAGATCGAACGGCTCGCCATCGACCAGCATGCTGTAGTTGGGGCAGGCCACCTTGTAGTCGTGGGCTGTCAGCACCGTCTTGCAGCCCAGGGATTTGGCCACCCGGATGATCGCCGGGGTGAGCTGGTGGTAGATGTTGTGAAAGTGAACGATATCGGGCCGCTCTGCACGGATAAGCTCCGCCAGCCGATCACAGGCCTCCTGATTGTGGATGAAGCGAACGGCGATCTTCAGCCGATCGAAGAGCCCGTGCCGCTGGTGATAATCGACGTTGGCCGGAAAGTAGCCGCTCTGGGGCGAGGGGAGGTTATCCGGATGCTGCATGGCAAAGTCGATCACCTGATGACCCGCCTGACGCACCATCTCCCGCTCCTGAAAGAGGACTGTCTCGGCACCGCCCTTCATGAAAAAGAACTTGTTGGCAAAGAGCACCTTCACGGCAATGACTCCTGGATCAGACGATGGGCGGGCGCCTCGCGCGGAGAGCGCTGGGGCAACAGCAGGCCGCGCGCCAGCCCGGCTGCATAGATGGAGAGGTTCATGACACTGCGCAGGGCATCTTGCAGGGAGCGGTTCTTCAACCACTTGAGAGCGATGAAGCCACCCAGCGGTGTCAGCGCCAGCAACGGCAACCAGAACGGCAGCCCGGCTACGAAAAGCAGCACGCAGAACAGGAGTGTCAGCAGGTAGAGTCCGAACAGCAGCTCGGAGCGGATCACCGACAGCACCTCGCGAAAATAGGGCTGCCCCCACGCCGAGCGCACCAGCTCGCCGCAGGCAAACAGATACCCCATGCGCCAGCGGTAACGGATCAGGGCAAGGGAGTCCATGGTGTGGGAGGTGTGAAAGAAGAAGGGGACATCGAGCCGCTCCAGCCGATAGCCCGCCTGACGCAGCCGGATACCCAGCTCTGCCTCTTCGTAACCGTGCAGGTTGCGATTGGTGAGATAGCCGATCTGCTCGATGGCGCTGCGTCGAAACAGGCCGCCACCACACAGCCAGCGCGACTCGCCCAGCGGATAGATCTGGTTGATGCGCTGCTTGCGCGACTTGAACTCATAGCTGTGGGCATCATCCATCTCGGCCCGCCCGGCCACGCCACCGCAATCGGGGTGGGAGTGCATGTGCGCAAGGGCGGCCGGCACAAACTCCGGCTCCAGCTTCATGTCGCCATCGAGCAGCAGCAGGAACTCCCCTTCGCTGAAGAGGTAGCCAAGCTGTGGCCCCACGCCGCAACAGCGATCTGCCGGGTCGGTCAGGCTCACCACAGTCACCCCCAGCTGGCAGGCGATCGCCTGGGTGCGGTCGGTCGAGAGACTGTCCGCCACGATAATCTGGTGGGAGTAGTCGGCCAGAGCGCTCCTGATGCTGGCTATGGTGTCGGCAATCCCTGCCTCCTCGTTGTAGGTCTTGATGATGACGGAGATAAGGGGGGATGGAGTCATGACACCTCACAGGAACGAGTGGCCTGCCGAACCGAAGAACGGATCACCAGGGCGGCACCCAGCACGAAATAGAAGAGAAACTGCTGCACCGGGATCAGCATCAGCAGCTGGCTGTAAGGCAAGCTCAGCAGGCAGGCGATCCCGAACGCGATGAAAGCGGGTTGATAGCTGAGCAGACGCACATCTGCCGCGCTCAGCAGCTGGCGATCCAGCAACGGACGGGGACGGCAGCACCAGAGCAGCAGAACTATCAGCGCGATGAAGATCAGTGTGCCCATCAGTCCCACCTCCCACAGCAACACGCTGAGGGACGTGGAGTCGAGCAGCACGTTGAACAGGGGGTTGAGAAAACCGGGCAGGGTGCTGCCATGGTTGGTGGTGTTGAGGCCATAACCAAACAGCAGATTGCTGAGACCGTGGTGATCACCGTTGCTGGCCCAGAAAAAGAGCGTCGTCACCCGCCCCAGCTCGCCGGTTTCCGGGTTGATGTGGTTGGGATCGAAGATATAGCCGAGGGAGTCGATAAACAGCGCAATGGCCCCCTGTTGCCCGGCCCCCTCGAACGCGGATGAGTAGGAGGCAGCCAGCACCAGAACGGCCACTGCCACCAGCGCCGTCATCGCCAGCGCAATCAGCAGCAGACGCTTGAGGTCATAGCTCTTCATCCCCCTGACATAGCTTGGCGAGAGCCAGACCCAGGCCAGCAGCAAGGGGGACAGCAGGATAACGAACTTCACCTCGGCCAGCACGCAGATGGCAAAGGCGGCAAGAATGTGAAAAGCGACCGAACGACGCGAAATGAGGCCGTGACGAAACTCGGAGAGCTTGATCAGCATCACCAGCAGGCAGAAGAAGCCGAGTGCACCGGTATTACCGCCCCCCATGGGATCCCCCCCGAAGGTGCCGACCACTGAGTCCCACTTCTCAAACTCGCCGCGCATTGCCACCCGTTTCGGCACCACCACCAGCACCTGAAACAGCACCACCGGGATCTGCAGGTAGAAGACCCACTCCACCAGCTTCATGATGCGGTAAATCTGTGACTCGCGGCAGAAGCCGAGCAACAGGCAGGGGAGCAGCAGAGAGAGCGCCAGCTCGTTCTTGAAACCGATGATAGTCACCATGCCCCCCTGCTGAAGCAGGGTGCCCAGCAGCGCCAGCACCAGCAAGCCACAGTAGAGCAGCAGCAGCACCTTCTCCTGATAGTCGAGCCGCAACGGGCTGTAACGCGTCTGCAGCGGCAGCAACATCAAGGTGGCAATGGCCAGCAGGAAGGGAAGCCAGAGGAAGGCCGTAATACCGGTAACGTACTGGGCCAGGCCACAGATCACCAGCGACAGCAGCAGATTGGCCTGCATGATGAGGGCGCTGTTCACGAGGCCAGCTCCATCCGCCCCTGCAACTCGGCAGCCCGGCGGTTGACCCGCAAAAAGACGAAGCCGTAGCGCACCGCAGTCAGCAGAGAGAAGGCCAGCACGCAGAGAGCGTACTCCTGTTGCAGCCAGGGCAACAGCACGAAGGCGATCACCACGACCAGCAGCTGCTCAAGCTGGATCCGCAAAAAGTAGCCGGGCGAGCCAAACACCAGCTCGATTACGGTCAGCGGGCAGATGGCTACCGCAGTAAACACATAGGGCAACATGTAGCAGGAGGTATCGATGGAGGCGTTCCACTCCGCATTGAAGAACCACTTCATCACCAGCGGATAGCAGATGAGGATCCCGAGGGTGGCCGCACTGCCCATCGCCAGCAGCAGCCGCTTCACCTTGCGAAACTCCTCCCCGTTGAAACGGCACAGGCGGAAATCCTCCGACCATCGCGAGAAGATGGAGTGGCGGATGGCGTTGCCGACAATCACCACGGGCGCCAGACAGAAGCGGTTGACCACGGCAAAGTAGCCCGCCACCAGAGGGGAAAACCAGAAGTTGATCAGCACGGTTGGCAGATTAGCCGTCACCATCGCCAGCACTTCGGCACTGCCGACACCTGCCAGATGCGCTTTATGGCGGGAGAAGAAGTGCAGCAGGTGGCGCGGGGCAGCCTCCCTCAGCATGGCACTGTGCCAGGTAAAGGCAGACCACAACCAGCCCCCGATCACCACCAGCAGCAGACAGGCCCATAACTGATAGAAGTGCGCCATGTCAGGGGCCAACAGCAGACAGAGCAGCACCACGGCGGAGGCCGAGATACGCTGCAGACCGAGCCGCTGGTAGTGGCCGGCCCGCAGGGCCAGATTCTCGGCGATGAGGATCAGCCCGTGGGTCACGGTCAGCAGGTAGAGCGGCCAGAGCGGCAGCGAGAAAAAGCAGACCACCACCAGCACATAGGGGATGGGGAACAGCCAGACCTGCAACAGGGAAAAGATCAGGTTGCCGGGCAGCTCGGCCTCCTCCAGCTTGGGCAACAGCAGTTGCGAGGCAAAGGTGGCAAGCTGGGCACCGATCAGCACCAGACTGTAGCTGAGGGCATAGAGCCCGACCGCAGCCATGTCGAACTTGTGCGACAGTGACCAGACCGAAAACGCCCCGATCAGCTGGGATAGCACGGAAGCACCCCCTATGGTGGTGATGCTGCGCAGCAGTTTCATAGCGCGCCCCGGGTGGGTGCACCACAGAATCTCAGGTTCTCCGCCCCTTCCAGATCGCGCTCGGCGACCTGGGTCAGCACTGTCCCCAGTACCGCCACTCTGGCATCCCGCAGTTGTGCCAGCACGCTCAGCACCCGACTGGCCGGCAGCTGGCCGGACTGGATCACATGAATGGCACCATCCAGCGGCTGCCCCAGCAGCAGGGCATCCTTGCCGACCTCCAGCGCAGGGGTGTCCACTATGATGCGGTCAAACTGCCCGGCCAGAGTTGCCAGCAGTTCGCTCCAGCGTGGCGAGCCAAGCAGTGCCAGCGGGGAGGAGACCGGCTGGCCAGCCGGCAGCAGGGTCAATCCCTCTTTTGGCACCAGACAGGCAGCCAAATCGGCTTCGCCTGCGAGCAGCTCGGCCAACCCCGGTCTGGCTGCCTGCCCCAGCAACTGGCGACCAAGGGAGCCCCGGCGCAGATCCCCATCCACCAGCAGCACTCGCTCATGGCGGGCAAAGCTGGCGGCACAGAGAGCCACCAGCGTCGACTTGCCCTCACCAGCACGGGTCGAGGTGATCATGATGCGCTGCAGCTGACCCGGCTCCAGCCGCATGATGGCGTAGAGGTCATCGGCACTGGCACCTACTCTGGGATTGACCGCCCCCACCCGCAGCAGAGCACTCTGATCCTGCAGGGCCGCCAGCCGCGGGATTTCACCAAGCACCCGACCACCGAGCTGGGAGACCAGCTGGCTCAGACGATTCAGGGTATTGCGCAGCGCTCCGGCAGTGATGACTACCAGCACGGCAACCATGCCCGCCATGATCACCACCATCAGCAGAAACAGCATCTTGTTTGGTTTGGCAGGCAGCAAGGGCACCGATGCCGCGTCGTAGAGGATGGCATTCGACTCGTGCAGCTGAGCGTTCAGGCGGGTCTCTTCCTGACGGCGAAACAGCTCGTTATAGAGCTGACGGGTCTTGTCGATATTGTTCTTCAGGTTGTTGTACTCATCCTTCTTGACTGCCAGCGAGGAGAACTCCCGCTTCTTCTCGTCAAGCTGGGCGAGGTACTCCTGCTCCTTGCGCTGGCTGCTCTGGTAGCGATCCTCGATACCGTCGGCAATCTCCCGCATCAGCTGGTTTGACTGGGTATTGAGCGCCTTGATGCGCGCTTCGGCCTGCAGAATACGGTCATGCTTGGGGCCATAACGCTTGGCCAGCTCGGAGAGCTCCTGCTGGGCCTTGATGAGGGCGATGCGCAGATCCTGCATCTGGGGGTGGTTGGAGACCTCGGGCAGGGAAGCCAGCGCCGCCGGATTGCGGCCGTACTCCTGAATGGACTGGAATTCGGCCTGCGCCGCCAGCCGCCGCTCGCGGGCATCCGCGTACTTGTTGGTGATGATGCCGAGCTCTTCGGTTTGCAGACCATCTACGCCGCGAAACGTCAGCAGATCATTGCGGGCAAGAAAATCGCCGAGCTGCTTCTCCTGCTTCTCCAGACTGGCCTTTATCTCCACCAGCCGGCTCTGGTTCCAGTGCGATGCCGTGGTGTTGGCATCGACCCGCTCCTCCACATTGAGATCGATGTAGGTCTGGGCCACCTCATTGGCGACGCTGGCGGCCAGCTCGGGAGAGCGGGATTCGAACCCGATGCTGACCAGCTGGGTATCGCGCACCGGCGAGACGGTCAGGTGTCTGGCCAGATACTCCAGCGCATGCTGGTGGCGTGAGGAGGCATCCTCCTGATGTGCGGCACTCCAGAGCCCCTTGATGCGGCTCAGCCAGCTGTCGGGATTGGGCTGTCCGTTGAATTCCGGCAACTCGGCCAAACCCAGATGAGTAACCACCTTCTCGGCTACCCGGCGTGACTTGAGCAGCTCGAACTGGGTGTTGTAGTACTCGCGGCGGCTGGTATCGACCCGATAGACGGGCTCGATAGGGGAAGCGCTGTTGGCATCTGCCTTCAGCAGCAGGGTCGCACTGGATTGATAATAGGGCGGCATGCTGAGGATAAAGGGGGCTGCCGCCAGGGTCACCACGGCGGCAAACAATACCACCTTCCACCAGTTTGCCTTGAGCACCCGCCAGGGGCCGCTGAAATCGAGGCGACTCTCTAGCGCACGGCCATTTTCAACCAACAATGAAGTCATGAAGAGCGTCCTGGATCAGAAGAAACTTTGTTCGATGGTGATGATGTCGCCGGGATTGAGCTGCCGTTGCAGGCTCACCTCTTCCAGCAACTGATCGCTGCCATTGAGGCGCAGGCTGATATCCCGTCTGGCGGCGCGATCGGTGAAACCACCCGCCAACGCAACAGCCTTCTCCACCGTCAGGCCGGGCTGGTATTCATAGCCACCCGGGTGAGCCACCTCGCCAGCAACAAACACCTGGCGGAAAGTGGTCACGTTGACCGTAACCATGGGGTCGAGCAACACGCCGTGCTTGAGCCCTATGGTCAGCAGCTCGGCCACCTCAGTAGTGGTATGGCCCATCAGCAGCACCTGACCCAGATAGGGGTAATTGACGTGGCCACTGGTATCGACCTTGAACTTCATCGACAGATCCGGCTCGCCATACACCCGGATTTCGACCTCGTCCCCCGGTGCCAACCGGTAGGCGGAACCGTTGCCTTGCGGGCTCTGGCCAGCCCAGACCGACAGGCTGAACAACCAGCCAAGCAGAAGCACCATCACGCTTTTGTTCATGTTAAATGACTACCTTGAGTGAAAGAGAAAGCTGTTGTTTGTCGTAACCGAGGGCACGGCCATAGCAATTGCCACCGATGTCGATGGGCTGCCCGACAAAGCTGGAACCTGAGTCGGCCTGCTGGTAGTGGAGCCCCAGATTGACGGAGGGACGAATGTCGTAGCTGATGCCCATGCCCCAGCGATGGATGTCATCCTGACGGTGGCGGTTGTCGTTACCACAGACCACCGACTGGTGATAATCATCCCGGATATCGTGATAAGAGAGCATGGTCGCCACTCCGGGTGACCAGTGGTGCTGCCACTCGGCGCCATATAGCTGGCTGCTGACATAGCCGCCGTCACCACCCGGATCACGAATGGTCCGGCTGGAGAGCAGCGCGAGCTTGCTGTAATCCATCGGTTGCCACTCCAGACGCAGATCCCAGTTCAGCCCTTTGAAACTCTCCGCCTGTGGATCATTGACGAAACGCTTGTAGATCCCGCCGATATTGGCATCGATCCGGGTCTTGCCGGTCAGCTGGCTCATCACCCCGGTGATGAGAAAAAACTCGTCGGAATCCTTGCGCGGATTGGCCGGATAGCGTCGCAGATTGGTCTGCAGGGTGTAACGAAAACGGCTGACATGACTCACCTGATCGAACAGCTCGACAATAGCGGTGTTCTCCTGCCACTCCTGCTCGGCCATATAGCGTTCAAAGTCATGCTGGTAGAGGTGCTTGTCGAGATAGCCCAGATCCTTGTGGGAGAGCGCCAGCTCCAGCTTGCCTCTGGCATCGGGAGCGCCATAACTGTAGCGGCCACCCACTTCGCTGCGTTTGAAGCGCAACGGCTCGGCAATGTTGAACCAGCCGAAAGTGGCATCACCGCCAGCCTTCTCATCCCCCTGCAACATAAAGCCTTCGGTCAGCCCCTCGCCACGCGCCTCATGGCCCAGCCGATACTGGTACATCAGCTTGAAGGCGTTGCGCAGGGAGAAGCGCCAGCTGCCGTCAAACTGGAACTGGTGATCGGCATAGCCATCCCCATGGCTGCTGCCATAGCGACGATAGTCACCCAGATAGCTGAACTGATAGCGATCCAGGCCGCGTTTGCCCACCATGCGAAATTCCGGGGTGATTCCGATGAAATCGGAGCCAATCGCCTGACCACTGTCACGCAGCCACAGCAGGTTGCTGTCGTGACCATAACGACTCTCCATCTCGGTCTGGACCTCCAGACCCAGCGGCCCCTGATGGGATAAGGGAGTGACCTCGGCACGGACTGAAAGAGAGGGGGAGAGCAGCAGTCCGGCGCAAACGAGGCTAGTAAGCTGACGCACCGACAAACCCCTTGAATACAGTCAGGAAAATGACTTTGAAATCCAGTCCGAGCGACCAGTACTGGATGTACTTGAGATCGAACTTGACCCGCATCTCCATCTTGTCGAGGGTGTCGGTTTCACCACGAAATCCATTTATCTGGGCCAGCCCGGTAATCCCCGGTTTGACCTTGTGGCGCAGCATGTACCGCTCCACCAGTGAGCGGTACTGCTCGTTGTGCGCCACGGCATGGGGACGCGGCCCCACGATCGACATGGAGCCCTGAATCACATTGAAAAACTGCGGCAGCTCATCCAGCGAGGTACGACGCAAAAACGCACCGAATGGCGTCACTCTGGGATCGCCTCTGGTTGCCTGAGTCACCACGGCATCATTCTCCATGACGCGCATGGAGCGGAATTTCCAGACCTGGATCCGTTTCCCCCCCAGGCCGTAGCGATCCTGCTTGAAGAGCACGGGTCCAGGGGAAGAGAGACGCACCCCGAGAGCCACCAGCGCCATAACCGGAGAGATGAGCAGCAGGATGAGTGAACCCAGCACCAGATCTTCAATGCGTTTGAGCAGGGCGGCGCCCCCTTCGAACGGGGAATCGAAAAAGCTGAAGGTATAGATATCGCCCACCCGATCGATGTGGGACACGGTCAGGCCGTACTCGTAGAAATCGGGAACCAGATAGGTATTAACCGTGGTGTCGGAGAGTTCGTAGAGGTAGTGATTGATACGCTCCCGGGCGGTCAGAGGCAGCGCTAGATAGATTTCGTCGACCAGCCCTTTGCGTGCCAGCTCGAGCAGCTCATCGACATCACCCAACAGAGGACTGCGAGTCGGGTAACCGAAGCGCTCTTCGCTACGGGCATCGAAAAATCCGAGCATTTGGATATCGTGACGCGGACTCTCCCACAGGGATTTCTCCAGCGCCAGTCCGGCCGGAGTCACGCCAATGATGGCCACACGCCGACAGCAGGAGGCATCGCTGAACCAGAGGGTCACCAGTCGGTACAACACCCGATAGCCGGTGGAAATGAGGCAGGCCATGGCAAGCCAGAGCACCGCCAGCTCCAGCGGGAAGGGGTGGTAGGGTTTAAAGATGGGAACCAGATAGACCAGCAGGTAGAGCAGGGTAGCAGTTACCAACCAGGAGAAGATGAGGCGCAGCAGAGACTGCGCCAGATGTTTACGAACCCGGCTGCAATAGAGCCCGGTATTCTGGGAGACCAGAAAGAAGACCACCATGCCCAGCGTGACCAGGGACATCTCGTCCAACCCATGAAACAAGCCAAAGTGCCGTGCGAGCAGCACCATTGAGACTGAAATTCCCACCAGATCGACAAAGCGGGAAAACAGACTGTGGCTCGCGTCTGCGAGCTTGATGATTCGCTTGTTCATGGGTCGCCTTCATACTGATATCACTTATCAGTTTTCTTGACCGGACGAGCCCAGTTCTTGATGTGACGCTGGGGTACCCGGGTAATCACGAGTTCATTTTCACCCACGTCCTTGGTAATAGTAGAGCCGGCACCCAGGGTGGCCCCCTTGCCGATGCGAACAGGCGCTACCAGTTGGGTATCAGAACCGACGAACACATCGTCCTCGATGATGGTCTGGAATTTGTTGACCCCGTCGTAGTTGCAGGTGATGGTACCGGCACCGATATTCACCCCGGCTCCGATCTCGGCATCACCCAGATAGGTCAGATGACCGCACTTGGAACCAACCCCAAGACGGGCCTTCTTCATCTCGACGAAGTTGCCAACGTGCGCATCCTGCTCCAGAACCGCCCCCGGACGCAAGCGGGTAAACGGACCCACTGAGCACTGATCTGCCACCTGTGCACCCTCGATAACCGAGTAGGGTTTCACCTCGGAGTGATCGCCAATGACACAATCTTTCAGTACGCAACCGGCTCCGATACGAACGTGATTGCCGAGAGTCACCTTGCCCTCAATGATGACGTTTGCATCAATAACAACCTCTTCACCAATTTCCAAAACCCCACGCAAATCAAAGCGTGCGGGGTCGATCATGGTTGCACCTGCAATCATAAGTTTCTCGGCCTGCATCTGCTGATAGCTACGTTCAAGCTGAGCCAATTGCACCCGATTGTTGGCCCCTTCCACCTCGGCGGCGCGCTCCGGATGAACGGCAGCAATCGGGCAATTATCGCCGTGAGCCATCGCGATCACATCCGTCAGATAGAACTCGCCCTGAGCATTCTTGTTGTCGAGACGAGACAACCATTGACGCAACTGGCCCCCATTGGCCACCAGCACGCCGGTGTTCACCTCACGAATGGCCAGCTGTTCGGCATTGGCATCCTTCTGCTCGACGATACCGACTACCTGACCATTTTCACGGACGATACGGCCATAGCCGGTGGGGTTGTCCAGCACCACGGTCAGCAGTGCCATCCCGTTTTCAGCCTTGGCGGCGAGCAAGCGCTGCAGGGTCTCGGGCTGGATCAGCGGGGTATCGCCGTAGAGCACCAGCACATCGTCTTCATCCTTCCAGAACGGGATAGCCTGGGCGACGGCATGACCAGTTCCCAGCTGCTGAGCTTGCAGCACCCAGTTCACATCGGCCGCCACGATCCGCTCTTTCAGCAGCTCGGCACCGTGGCCATAGACCAGATGCAGCTGCTCGGCACCGACCTGACGAGCGGTATCGATCACATGGGAAACCATGGGTTTGTTGGCTACCGGGTGCAGTACCTTGGGCAGAATGGAACGCATACGGGTACCTTTACCCGCAGCCAGAATCACGACGTTGAGGGACATAAATTGGCCTTTGGAACATGAGAAATACTCGGCGGAGTCTATCCAACGGGTAAAAAAAAAGCGACCCGAAGGTCGCTTTTTACATCACCGTTATTAACGGTAATTCTTTTTGACGATATCGATGACTCGCAGTTGAGCCATCGCCTTGGCCAGCTCGGTGGCGGCCTGGGCGTAGTCGATATCACCATGGGAGCTGTGGATCCGCTCTTCGGCTGCGCGCTTGGCTTCCTGGGCTTTCGCCTCATCCAAGTCGTCAGCACGAATCGCGGTGTCCGCCAGCACGGTCACGGATTCAGGTTGTACTTCCAGCATACCGCCGGAGATGTACAGCACCTCTTCAGTTCCGTTCTGCTTCACCAAGCGGACCAAGCCCGGCTTGATGGCAGTCAGCAACGGAGCATGACCGTGGCGGAGACCCAACTCACCTTCGGAGCCTGATACCTGAGCGGATTGCACGCGACCGGAAAACAGTTTTCCTTCGGCGCTCACCACATCCAGGTGAAAGGAGATCATCTCTGCCATGGG